>JAEUWI010000041.1 GCA_016791475.1 Candidatus Hydrogenedentota bacterium | reverse complement strand
GAGGTTTTGGCGCTAGATCGAAACTGCTCAGTCCATTTTTGATCAAATTTGGCGCTACGTCAACAGCTAACTATCTGCCACACAAACAATTGCAAAGAATCGAAAACTGGGGATCACTCAGCCACTCCGTGTCGGTTTCCGCGCTCCGGAAGGCGTTCGGGTTTTACCTCGACCGCGCCGGTCGCGTACAATGGAAGCGGTCCACCGGGGCAGCGGTTTGCGTAACGCCCCGGTGCGGGTACGTCGCCTTTTCCCCATGCGTCAGGAGTCCGAAGTGAGTTCAGCGAGCCGAGATAAAATGTACCTCCCCAATTCCAGCACCTGTTTTGTGTGTGGTGAGGACAATGCTTCGGGCCTCCGCACCCGCTTCTATGTCGAAGAGGATCGGGTCAAGATGCCCCTGACGGCCGTGGAGCACCATTGCGGTTACGAGAACACCGTTCATGGCGGCATCGTTGCGGCGGCGCTGGACGAGTGCATGGGCTGGGCCGCGGCCCGGGCCATCCGGCGCATGTGCGTTACCGCGGAACTGACCGTGCGGTATATTGACCGGGTACCCGTGGCTCCGGATCTCGTGGTGGAAGCCGAAGTCACGAAGGCGCACAAGCGGATGGTCAATACCGAGGCGCGCATTGTCGATAGCACCGGAAAAGTCTTCGCGCGCGCGGAAGGGCGCTTTCTTCCCCTCAGTGCGGAAGAAACGCTGCGGGTTGACGATGCCCTCCTCTATCGCGGCGGTGAGGAACGTGTCTTTGACGAACTCCGGGAGACCCAGGTGGCGCCCGGTATTTCCGGCTGAACCGGCCGGCCATGGCCACGCGCGACGCGGTGCTGGCCGCCGTCCTTCCGCCCTTCTTCCGGAGTGTGGGTATCCCGCATCATGGGGATTTCGGGCCCCTCGACGACCTCCTCAAGTCCGGCGTGTCCTGCTACCGGGATCTTTTTGCTTCCGACACGCCGGCACTGCTTGATGCGATTGTGGTGGATGCGGGCGGCGATGCCTGGTCCGAGTTCTCGGCTGCGCTCCGCCGGATCCGGCTGCGCCTGCAGCGACACGGCGCCTTATTCATCTTCAATGGCCCCGGCGGCCCCACGCCCGACAGGCTGCTGGAGGCCCTGCAACCGCTGGGGCTCGGCTTCTTTCGAGGTTGGCAGTGGGATGACACGCCGGAGCCCCCCGAGCCGATGGCAACGATCTACGGGCGGGAGTCGGTACCGACGCTGCTGCGTTTTCAGCGATTTACCTACGATCCGGTGGCCCACGCGCGGGAACACCTGCGCGAGATGGGCTTCGGTTTTGCCCTGGCCGTGCTCAGCGATGTGCCGGAGCACTGGTACACCAGCGACGAGGCCCGGGGGCTCCACGAGGCGGAGCGGCTCGTCTGCCTGCTGGCCCAGGATCGCCACGCGGGTCCGAGCCTGCGAATGCTGCATCTGGTCTCCGCACTTCACGCCTACAACCGCGCCTGCACGCTGGTCCCGCTCCATGTGCCCGCCTATCAATGCATGGCGGCCTTCTGGCGGGGTGTGGGACGGCCCGACATGGGGCGGCGCCTCCTCACGACGGTAGAGACCATTCTTCCCTCGCCGGCCGGGGCGAAGTCGCTGGAGCGCCTCGCTGGCGAGGGCCCGGCGCGACAGGAATTCAACTACCCCGCCTATCGACCTGAACACCGGCTGCGAATTCTCTTCCTGTGTCATCCCGAGTCTGACTTTGGCGCCGATGTGCTCTTCGATGGACTCCGCCGGGTGCTCGGTTCGGAGAACGTGGTGGGATATCCCTGGAAGCCCACCCTGCATGGTGAAAGTCCCGAGCAGGCCTTTGGCTACCCCTGCACCTTCGGGTGGCCGGATGGCCCTGTGTCGGTTTCGATTGTCGAAAAGGAACTGGCTGAAGGACGTTTCGATGTAATTCTGCATTGCGATGCCCACGGCACGCTGCCGGTCGACGACACGCGCCGACTTCTCGATGCCGCGGGGAACACCCCGGTTTTTCTGCTGGATACCTGGGACGAGTGTGGAAATCTTCAGGAGATTCTGCCGGGGCGGGATGGGGTCCGCAATGTGGCGGGCTACTTCAAGCGTGAAATGGTCGCGGGCCTGGACTACTGCCCCAACGCCTGGCCACTGCCCTTCGCCTATCCGGATGACCGATTCATGGATTGGGATTGCGGTGTGGAGCGCGAAGGGGTTTTCTGGGCTGGAAAACTGATTGGCGGTGCGAGACGGCTCCTCCTGAGCTGGCTCACGCCGCAGCTAACCATCGCCGGGGCCTGGGGCACGCCCTATTCCCAGGCAGACTATGCGGCCCTGTTGAAACAGCAAATGATCGGACTGTGCTTTTTCGGAAACGGGTTCGACACCGTCCGCTACTGGGAACTGCCCGCACACGGCGTCCTGCTCATGGCCGAGCGCTCGCCCCTCGTCATTCCGAACAATTTCGAGGACGGCGTTCACGCGGTTTTTTTCGACCACGCGGCTGATCTGCTGGACAAGACCCGATACTACCTGGCCCATCCGGCGGAGGCCGCGGCGATAGCGCGGGCGGGACACGTCCATGCGCGTAAGTTTCACACAGCCACGGCGCGCGCGCGCCAGTGCCTGGGACTAATCCAGGCCCGGCTGGCGGGGCGATCATCGGGCTCGTAATTCAGGGGCGATGGTCAGGTATACTCCCGTGGTCTACCTTGAGGGAGTCAAGCGCCATGAGATTGTGGGCCCTGGCCGTCGTCATAGTGATGAATTTCGTCACGCTATCGGAATCCATCGCGCAGGATTCCGATACGCATCCCTTTTCGACACTCTACCTCTACGCCGAACGGGATGGTTCCGTATGGTTTGATCTGTACCTCCACCCGGAGCCAGCAAAGCCCGAGCTGGTCAGTGCCGCCCTGGCGGCCATGGTATCGGAGACGGACGCCGAGAGCGTGGCGGACTACTACGACGGCTTCGATGAGGATGAGGGGGCGAGTTGGTCTGGGTACTGGATTGACGCCCTGCGTTCACGCGATTTGATGGTCACGGGGACGCTGGAACTGGAACCGCTACGCGCAATCCTCTCGGAACTCGGCGTTTCCACGCTTGCCGTAGAGATCTACCTGCCGGATGCCGGCGTGACCCAGGCCGTCTGGAGCGACGAATCGGTTGTGATGGAGGGCGACAATGACTGGAACTCCACAACCTTAACGCTGGAGCGTTCCATACCAGCCCTCGAAGTCGCTTCTGGATTTACGCCCGCCGCACTGGTGCTCTGGTACGCGCCCATGTTGCTTTGCTCCCTCTTGCTCCTGGGGTACGCCCGCGCTCTGTGGCGTGCCGGGCTGAAACGCCCCCTGGATGAGGTGGGTTTTGCCTGTTTCGCGTGTACGCGTGGCTCGTTCTACAGTATTCTCGCGTATTGGCTGGCCCTGCTCTTGATCAGCCGGACTTGGAATCCCCTCTTGCCCATTGAGTTTGGCTGGGGCATGGTCTGGGCGGAATTGACCGGAGTGCTCCTTCGAGACGGGGTGGTAATGTCCGTTGCGACCGTCATGAGCGTGTGCGCGCGCATGATTGTCTTCCCGGTGTATGCGCGATTTCCGGAGGCAACCTGGACCCGGCGTGACTTTGTGGTTCAATGCCTCTGGGCGTGTGCACTGGCGGGACTTATGCTGATGTGCTTTGGGGCGATGACCTATTATCTCGTCGAGTCGCCGGCCCGGGCCGTGGCCCTCGCCGTGTTCACCGGCATGGTCGGTGCCGCGGTGTACTGGCAACTGCTCCATTCCATGGGGCTCGAGTTCGAGTCGTTGGAGTCTGGACCGCTCCGCGATCGCGTGGACGCCCTGGCGCTGGCGGCGGGCATTCCCCGGCTCAACGGGGTCTACCTGCTCAAAATGGGAAAAGTGCCGGTGCTTAACGCCTTCGCTGCGAACAACAAGCGCGTGCTCATCACGGACTATCTGTTGCGCTGCCTGACCCGCCGCGAACTGGACGCCATCCTCGCGCACGAGGTGTGCCACCTGAAGAAGCGTCACCCCGAACGGCTTCGCAATATTCTGGCCTTGAACTTCGTCGTCTTGAGCTACGGTTCAGTGGCGCTGTATCTGGTTGGGGCGGCGGTTCTGGAGCAATTTATCGTGCTGCCCCAACAGGCGACTAGTTTGACGGCGTTCGTGCTGGTGGCGATGTCGGGTGCGGTACTTGCGCAATATGTGCGGCTGCGCTATGCGCGGCGTTTCGAGCGCGAGGCCGACGACGGGGCGCTGACGTTGCTCGGCGATGCCGAGGCTCAGATCGCCAGTCTGGTTAAAGTGACCCGTATGAACCACATGCCCCTGGTGTGGGGCGGAACGTGGCGCGAGCGCATGATTACACACCCATCGACCCGGGCGCGCGTGCAGCGGATCGCGGCGCAGGGTCAGGTCTCGGCCGAGCGCGTGGAGGCCCTGCTGGCCGGCGGAGGCGCCGAGGGCGACGGCGACCAGGGACTCGACTGCGTACAGGGATGCACAGGCTCACAGCGTCGCCGCTTCACGACGGAGTTCAAACTCAATTTGATCCGCATCAACAGCTATGTCTATCTGGTCCTGCCGGGACTTGGCGCAACGGTCGCTATTGCGCTCTGGACATTGGGCGCGCCGACACTTCCGGGCTGGACCGCACTCCCTCTCGGCATGATGCTCGCACTGGGGCTCTGCGTCCTCTTCCAGAACCGGGCCGCATTGCGGGGCCATTCGCAACTTGCCCGGCAGATGCGCGAGGAGCACGCTGAGGCGCTGGCCGGTGAGGCCGCGCACTTTGTAACCTTCTCTCCGAACACTGATGCGCTCTTATACGATGGGTTCCATAATTGGGATGTTGAATTGCTCCAGTTCAATGAAGCTGGCTTACACTACCGCGGTGACGGTACGAGCTTCAGCCTCCCTTGGGAATGTGTTCAGAAGCTTGACCTCGTCTCCCGTCCCAACTTCATCATCCCTTCGCTCAGCATCTATTTCTCGTGGCGTGACCCGGAGGAGCCGGCGACGACACGGACCTTCCTCTTCCGGGCGGCGGATGCGACGAGCCTTCTATCCATGAACAGCGCAACGCGGATACTCTATCGCGGACTCATGGAATGGCGTGAAAGGCCTGCCGATAATAGACCGGCATCTTATGGGCAGCGCCTGCCCCTCCCGGGGAAGCTGGACATCAAGGGGCAGCGCGTTGGTGACGTCTGCAATGGCTCGATGGTGCTTGGCGTCGGGGTAAAATACGCGCTGTGCGGGTTCGCCACCGCCCATGCCTTCGGCCTTCCAGCCCTTGCGCCCTTCGCAGGTTCCGCCGCCGGGGCCGCCCTCGCTACGGGCGTTGCCATGATGCTTTTCATGGCCCCGCTATGGCGCTTCGGGCGAACGCATCAATCGACGTGAATCAATCGCCCCCGGAAACCTCCAATATATCAACCGGTATTCTGCCCTCTAAAGATTCTAGACGAACGGTGTGTCGACCATCCCTGAGATTGATGCAGGCGAATTGTAGCGAACTTGGTTCCGGCGCCGCCGCGTGATAGTCAATCTCTGCGACAAACTGCCCGTCGATAAACAGCGTTGAGCGCCCGAATTCGGGCCCGCGGGGCGCAAAGAGTGCAATGCTTGTACCCTCCACATTCCACTTGGCGGAGACGGCTTCCGCCGCACTGACCGCGCCGACGCCATAGAGGAAGCGCGAATCGTTCTTCATCACTTCCCATGCCGAAGACGGTTGCGCAGCACTCAGAACGCCCTCAGACCAGAGGTAGCGCCGGGTGGCCGGACGAAGATCGCCCTCAATGGCAAACTTCGATACGCGGGCATGGCTGTCGGGCTCGAGCAGCAGGCCGAAGGCTCCATGCGTCGCGGGAAGGACGCCCTCCCAGGTTCTTACGCCATCCATTTGGAGAGACAGTTGTCCCCCGTCGCCCCACTGAAGGGCCACCTCAACCTCTTTCTGATCCGCGTGTGGACCTTCCGCGACCGCTGCGATCTCGCCCGTATCGTTTGCGGACACGAGCCGCCAACTCCCTTCGGTCACTTCGAGCGCCTGATAGCGCGTCCGGGTCAGGGGATGAAGGGAGGCATCGGAGCGGGGCTCGTCCGGGCCGAGGGGCATGGTGGCTCCCCAGAAGATGCGGACGGTACCGCGCGTCTCGAGTGCAACGTCCATTGCCTTCGGCGCGCCGGCCCGCTTCAGCAGCGCTAGACTCGGCCCGCGGTGGGCGCTGACTACGAATCCCTGCTCGTTCCAGGGCTGTTTCCAGGGGCGGCTCGCGAGGTTGATCGTGCCGAAGCCACCGGGATCCCGGCTTGGAAACAGCACGTTGAAATTACCGTCGCGGTCGACGAACCCGGTAAATGCCTGCCCCCAGATTCCGTCGTTTTCATTCTCCACTGGTTCGGCATGCCATACGGAGCCGAACTGGTGCAGTTCCCAAGCGGTGGGGTCCATGGCGGATTCGAGGGGTGCCCGAAAGACCGCCTGGACATTGCGGTTCATGGCCACCGACGTCGCGGGGGCATAAAGAAAGCCATCGTGGGCGAACGCGGGGTGAAATTCGAGGAGGGGCGGGTGGTAACGGTCCCCTTCGGGGTGGAGGAGCAGCACCGCTTCGGACCAGGGCCCCTCGGGGGCCTCCGCGGTCCGGCCCAGATAGGCCCAACCGAAATTCGGCCCCGAATCCGTCAGGGTCAGCACGAGCCAGTCGTTCGCACGGCGAATGAGCGTCGAGGCGTACTGACGACGATACTTACCTTCCAGCGCGGGCTGATCGCGGGTGGTCCAGACGGGCTTGGTGCTCCGATGGAAGGGGCCTTCGGGCTTTTCGGCCCAGGCATAGCCCACGCCGCTGTTGTGGGTATGGTCGGGATTGAATATGTCCCCCCACTTCGTGCTCTGGGTGAGCCAGTCATAGACCAGATGATACTTGCCATCGGCGTAGACCACGGACACGTCGGGGGCGTGTCCTTCGGGCGACTGCTCGCCCTCGAAGGTGTGTGCTTCGTCGGGAAAGATGGGCCCCAGGTTTTCCCAGGTCGCGCCCCGGTCCGTGGATCGCGAGACGGTGCAAAGCATAGGCACATCGGCGGTGTAATTGCGCCCGTAGTGGCCGACATAGGCATACCAGCATTTCGTGGCCGGATCTTCAAACAGAAAGCCGTTCACCGGCCAGTCGTGGGGCGCTTTGCCGCGAACGATGGGGTTTCCCATGCGGTGGATGAAAGCATCAAAGGAGGCTTCGCCGTAAACCGGATGGGCGAGCCAGGATTCGCGTTCGGAACCCTGCGCGAAGTCGGTGGCGCCAGCGCAGGCGGAGTACATCAGGAAAACGCCTAAAAGGCAGCAATGACGCGTGGCGCACACGGCTTTCAAGGAAAGTGCAGCGATCATTGCGCACCGACAAGGGCCATGAATCGCTCCCGGGTTTCGGCAAGCTCCCCTAGGATCGGGTGTGCCCAACCGTCCTCCAGGGCCTCGCCCATGGCAACATAGTACCAGAGCGTGCCCTCGCGTCCTCCCTTGAACTGATTCCAGTAGGTCTCGCCGCGACTTGCCGAATAGCTGCGTATCATCGACTGAATGTTGTGGAGCTTGTCCGACGCCAGAATCAGCCGCGCCTCCAGCGGCGCATTGGCAATCCGTGCTATGTGGGCTTCCTTTCGTGGTCGCCACGCCGGTTTCGGGTCCTCCCACGCATCGGTGCAGGCCCAGACCAGGTCGGCCACGCTGTCGCGAAACTGGGCGCGAATCCGCTCAAGGACGGCCCGGCCGCCCTGGTCTTCCACGGCGTCGTGCAGAAGCGCCGCGATAAACTGCTCTTCCGTGCCGCCGTACTCGCCAACGATGGCGGCAACGGCAAAAAGATGGGTGATGTAGGGTGCGCCGCCGCACTTGCGTGTCTGACGCCCGTGCAATTCCTGCACGACCGTAATGGCATCAATAATGCGCTCGGTATAAATCAATTCAGCGCCTCACAGGTATCGGTTCATTCGTCGCGACAACGTCGGCTTGTTCAGTGCCAAACCAAAGCGTCCCGCCATTAATTCGGTCACTTTTTCGATTTGAGCCAGTTGATGAGTTTTTCAGGGTGGTCCGTTTGAATACCGTCCGTACCCCAGGCGACGGCCTCTTCCCAGCAGGTGGGGTCGCTCTCGTCCACAATAACCACCGCGCCAGCCGCGTGGCAGGTCTTCACGAAGGTGGCGGAGAATTCATCCCAGACCGAGGCGATTACCTTGGGCTGGAATTCCTGAATCAACGCCGGAAGATTGGCCTCCGGGCCAGGATCGGGCATAGAGATACAGTCCGGACAATGCTTCTTGATGAAGTGATGCTGGTCGGGATCGCAGTACCACAAAATATCCTTCTCCATACCGTACTTCGCAATGATTTTGAGCAGCACGGCAGGATCGGCTTCCTTGAGATCCAGGTAGATTCCGATCTTGCCCTTGCACAGCGTCAGAATTTCATCAAAAGTGGGAATGCGCTCGTCCTTCCACTTCGGATCCACCCGGCTGCCGATATCCATTGCTTTCAACTCGGCCAGGGTAAAGCTCGATACCTTGCCTTTGGCATCCTTGGTATACGAGTCTACGGTGCTGTTGTGCACACTGACGATCTCGCCGTCCTTCGTGGTGCGGAGATCGACTTCCACATAGTCCGCGCCGAGATCGATGGCGCGCTGATAGGCGGCCAGGGTGTTTTCCGGGCGATCCTCGTGAGCACCGCGATGACAGACCACGTAGAGTCCGCCGTTGCGGGGGGCCGGAAGCACGTCGGATTTGAGGGGGACTTCCGAAACGGCCGGAAGACACAGGGCCAGCAGGGCGATGGAACGAAACAGCATGGTGTAACTCCTTTGTTCGAACCATGATTGTTGGAGTTGGCGCAGGGCAAAGTCAACCATTTACCCCGATTTTTGACTTGATCCACGGTGAAGCTTAGGCCATTATTACGTGTGGGGATATTCCCCATCCGGACCGGCTGTGAGTCTGATTGTCGAGAGAGGTTGCCGTGAATAGTACACTTCGCATTTCGGGCGCGTGCGCCATGTTTATCGGGGCGCTCGTTGCGTCGGCCGAATCCGCCTCATCCGGGGTGGACTATGCCACAGGAGTCCATCCCATTCTGGCGGAACACTGCTACGCCTGCCACGCCGGTGACAACCGGAAGGGCGGACTGTCCATGGGCACTCGGGCGGATTTGCTTAAGGGCAGTGAAAACGGCCCCGTCGTGGTCGAGGGCAAAGCCGACGAGAGTCTCCTGCTGAAGCTGGTAACCTCTCAGGATGACGATCTCGTCATGCCGCCCAAGGGAAGGCGCCTGAACGAGGCCGAAGTGGAAACGTTGCGCGCCTGGATCAACGAAGGCGCGCCCTGGGGCGAAGTGGCCGCCGTGGAGCCGGAATATCAGGCCCCGTTGATTCTGCGTTCCTCGCCTCCGAAGAGCACGGCCCCCAACCTCGTTGACGCCTATATGGAAGACTATCTCACGGCCCAGGGGGCTCCCGCCGGGCCGCTGGTGGACGACGCCACCTTTGCCCGTCGCGCCTACCTGGACATTACCGGTCTCCTCCCCACGCCGGCTTCGCTGGCCGCGTTTTGCGCGGAACAGTCGGCGGATAAGCGGGTGGTCCTCATCGACACGCTGCTCGCGGACAGTCAAGCCTACGCCGAACATTGGATGACCTTCTGGAACGACGTGCTTCGAAATGATTTCCAGGGCACGGGCTATATCGACGGCGGGCGCAAGCAGATCACCGATTGGCTTTTTGATGCCCTCTACAACAACAAGCCTTACGATGAATTTGTGCGCAATCTCATTGCCCCGCAGGACCCGGCTTCGGAAGGGTTCATTAAGGGCATCGTGTGGCGCGGCGACAACGCCGTGGTGCAGCAGGCGCCCATGCAGGCCGCCATCAACCTCAGCCAGGTCTTTCTCGGTCTCAATCTGAAATGCGCCGCCTGCCACGACAGTTTCATCAACAACTGGAGCCTCTCCCAGACCTTCGCGCTTGCCAATGTATTCAGTGAACAACCCATGATGCAGGTTCGCTGCGAAACGGAACTGGGTATCCCCGCGGACTACGGGTTTCTCTGGCCGGAACTGGGGACGGTGGACGGCACGAAGCCCAGGACGGATCGTATGGCCCAGGTGGCGAGTCTCGTGACGCGCCCGGAGAACGGTTACTTCACGCGCACCATCGTAAACCGGGTCTGGGCGCTCATGATGGGCCGGGGCCTGGTGGAGCCCCTGGATTCCGTCGATCTCGAGCCCTGGCACCCGGATATGCTCGACGGCCTCGCCTTGGATTTCATTGCACACAACTATGACCTGCGCCATCTTATTCGCACCATTGCCACGTCGCAGGCCTACCAGTGGAAGGCTGTGCCTGCTTCGGAGATTGCGGACGCGACCTATGTGTTCCGAGGCCCCACGGTGCGGCACCTTTCCGCGGAGCAATATTACGACGCCCTCGCAAGTATTACCGGCGTCTGGCAGGCCAACCCCAAGTTTGTGCTCCCTAAAGACAAGACTCCCGAAGAGATTGCCCGCCAGGAAGAAATTGCGAAGAAGGCGGCGGGCGGCATTACCGAGGGTGCGACGCCCGAAAGCAATACGGTCGCCGGCCGAAAGCAGCAGGTGCGCGCCTGGCGCGTTCCGGTAGATCCGCTCATGAAGGCCCTGGGCCGCACGGCCCGCGAGCAGGTCACGACCCGGCGCGAGACACAGGGCACCACCCTTCAGGCGCTGGAACTGAGCAATGGCACGGCCTTGTATCAGCAGATTCAGTTGAGTGCCGAAGCGCTTCGCACGGAGTGGCCCGGAACCGCCGAGGGCCTGATTATCGCCCTGTATCAGCACGGACTCCAGCGCAGCCCGTCTACCGAAGAGATCCAGTTGGCCCACGGCATTGTGGGCGAGCCCCTGCGCCAGGAAGGTCTGGAAGATCTTCTCTGGGCGCTGGCCATGTTGCCCGAATTTCAATTGATTTACTGATTCCCAAGAGAATCGGAGGATGAACCGAATGCCCATGAAACGCCGAGATTTCCTCAAGACCGCGAGCGCAGCAACCCTTTCCGCCCTGGCGGCGGGGGCCCCGCGCCTGGCCCAGGCCACGACGTATCCCAGCCTGCCGGCTCATACCCCGACGGCGGACCGCGTCATCGTGTTGTGGATGGCCGGCGGCATGGCCCATACGGACACCTTTGATCCGAAGCGCTATACACCTTTTGAAGTCGGTATTGACCCCGCCAAGGTCCTCAGCACCTTCCCCGCCGTCGACACGGTGGTGGACGGCGTGAAGTTCTCCGAGGGCCTGGAGAAGATCGGCCAGATCATGGATCGTGGCACGATCTGCAACACCTATACCGCGGGTGACCTTGGCTTCATCCTCCACTCGCGCCACCAGTTCCACTGGCACACGGGCTACGCGCCGCCCCAGACGGTTGCCGCCCCCCACATCGGCGCATGGGTTGCCAAAGCCCTCGGTCCCATCAACCCCGACATGCCCGCTTTCATAGACATCGGCCAGACCTTCAACGTGGGTGAAGCGGAGGAATTGAAGGCCTTCCACACGGCGGGCTTTCTGGGCAGCGAGTACGGCCCCTTCATGATCCCGAATCCGGAAGATGCGGTCGCGACCGTCCGCCCGCCCGGCGGCATGAGCATGGGCCGTTTTCAGGACCGCAACAAGTTTTTCAAGCAACTGCTGGAAAAGAGTCCCATCGGCGAGTATGGCAGCGACTATCAGCAGCAGTCCCTGTTGCGCTCCATGGACAATGCCCACCGCCTGCTGACCTCCCCCGCCGCGAAGGCCTTCGACCTGTCCGAAGAACCGAAAGAGGTCTATGACGCGTACAACACCGGAAAATTCGGGCTGGGCTGCCTGTTGGCCCGGCGCTTGTGTGAGGCCGGCACCCGCTTCATCGAAGTGACAACAGAGTATGAACCCTTCAAGCGATGGGATACCCACGAAGACGGTCACACGCGCATGAAGGACTTGAAGGCCCTTATCGACGCGCCCGTAGCCAAGCTGATACTCGATCTGGAAGAGCGCGGCCTGCTGGACCGTACCCTCGTCATACTGGCCAGTGAATTCAGCCGCGACATGGTCACCGAGGGCAAGCCCGGCAAGCTCGTAAAGGACCAAGTGCCCGTTCCCCCCGCCCTGGCCGAATTGAAGCAGTACGGCATGCACCGCCACTTTACCGACGCCGGCAGTCTCCTCCTCTTTGGCGGCGGCATCAAAGCGGGCGTGAAGTATGGCACCACCGCCGACGAACGGCCCTGCAAGACCGTGGACAAACCCATCCACATCGAGGAGCTGCACGCAACCATGTACCATGCCCTCGGCATCCCCGCGGACCATGGCTACACCACCGAAGGTCGCCCCTTCTACGTGACCAAAGATGGTTTGGGGAAACCGGTGATGGAGTTGTTTGCATAACGCTTTCCAGATGAATCATGCACGGGCAATCCCGATTGGGTTGCCCGTTTTATTCTGGTGCCACTACATCAAGACCTCGCGCTGGAACGATGATCGTAGTTGCACGTTGGGCATCCGAAGTATCATTTAAAGTTCTAGATCACGAATGGACACGAATAGTTGCGAACAATATGGCCAATTGGTGAGGTTCGAGGCAACGTCAAGAACTCCAGATTCCTGAATTGTTACGAGAATCTCTGTTGTAAATTGCGAATAGAGTCCCCCTCGTGTGATATGGTTGCAGGCTACAATTCGCACGGGATTCGTGCAAGTTACCCGCCGACAACGAAAGTCAAGCAAATTGATAGAACGTGATTTTGATATAGCATTCATTTCAGACCTCGCACGTCGCGAAAAACAAATCCAGCAGAATTACAGGCCAATTATCGCCGTCCATAAGTGGTTCGCGCGTCGACCCGGAACTCTATTTCGCGGGTTGATACTTTCCGAATTCTCCAAGGAGCCACTCCGGGACGCCTTTTACAGAGGAAACGACCTATCTGGCTTCCACATCGCCGATCCGTTCATGGGAGGCGGAACCCCGCTCATCGAAGCTAACCGCATGGGTTGCGATGTAACTGGGATCGACGTCAACCCTATGGCGTACTGGATCGTCAAGGAGGAATTGGAGCATCTCGACCTTCAGGCATATGCCGGTAACGCGGCGGCACTTAGGGGAGCTTTGGAAAAAGAAATCGGCGACCTCTATCGTACCCGTTGCTGCGCTTGTGGAGATGACAATGCACACGTGAAGTACTTCTTGTGGGTCAAAGTACAATCTTGCGTCAATTGCAAGCGCGACATCGACCTTTTCCCCGGATACTTGGTAGCAACCGATTCCCGACATCCTAAGAATGTCCTCGTGTGCTCGTCTTGCGGAGAACTATCGGAAACGACCGACCGTGGAAAACCTGGAAAATGTGGCCATTGCGATACTCCGCTGACATCGGGGGCTCCGGCGCAACGGAATCGATGTGCCTGCTCCCATTGTGATGCCGAGAACCGGTATCCCAATCCAGATCTGGGTGCTCCAAGGCATCGGATGTTTGCCATCGAGTACCACTGTCTCCGCTGTAAGCCAACTCATGAAGGACGCTTTTTCAAGAAGCCTGATGCACGCGATCAGTGTAACTATCGCAATGCGGAGACTCGAATTGAAAAGATGCGCTTCAACTACGTTCCTACGGATGATATTCCTGATGGTGATGAATCGAGCCGCCTGCATCGTTGGGGCTACTCCAAGTATCGAGAGTTGTTTAATGCCCGGCAGCTTCTCGGCCTTGAGCTCTCGGCGCGGCTGATCGCAAAAACTGTCGACCAGAGGGTTCGCAATGCGCTGGCAACCAACTTATCCGATCTTCTCCGCTATCAGAATATGCTCTGCAGGTACGACACACAGGCACTAAAATCACTAGACATTTTTTCGGTCCATGGATTTCCTGTAGGCTTGGTTCAGTGCGAATCAAATATCCTGGGCATCGGTGACCCACTTCGCAAAACAAGCATAGGAAGCGGTGGATGGGCGAATATAATTGACAAGTACAGAAAAGCGAAATCCTATTGTGACGAACCTTTTGAAATACGGCAGAATGGCAAGGCCAAGAAAATCGTGACGATTGACGGGGAATGGATTGGCGAGTATCGCGGCGGCGATCGGAAGACCTCTCCTCGCTCAATTAGTATAGCATGCTCCGATTCTGCGACCATGGACATCCTGGACAACTCACTTGACGCTGTTTTTACCGACCCGCCTTACTTTGGAAATGTTCAATACGCCGAACTTATGGACTTTTGTTACGTTTGGCTCAGAAAACTTGTTGGGAAGGACTACGCTGCCTTCAACGCACCGTCCACACGCACACCAGACGAGTTGACAGGCAATGCGAGCATGGGTCGAGACTTGGCCCACTTCACCGAAGGAATCTCCTTAGTATTTCAGCGCGCATCGAGAGCCTTAAAAAACGGGGCGCCATTGTCATTTACGTATCATCATAATAGTATGGAGGCCTACTTCCCTATCGCTGTAGCCATTCTAGACGCCGGGCTCACGTGTTCCGCCTCGTTGCCGTGCCCGGCCGAAATGGGCGCATCAATACATATAATGAACACAGGCTCCTCAATCATCGATACAGTATTTGTTTGCAGAACCACTGGGAGCATGCGTCGCTCGTGGCTGGCGGATACCATCGTCGAAGTCTCGGCTGTCGTCCAACGTGATTTGGACAGTCTGAAGGCGGGAAACGTCAACGTGACCGCTGGGGATATCCGGTGTGTAACCTACGGCCACTTGATAAGATTGGCTATCTGGAACTTGAGAGAAGGCTGGGACAAACATCAGGCAACGGCAATTCGTATTGCCCGCGTTGAAAAATGGCTTCGGGAATTCGGAAGTTGGAAAGACGTAGAAGCCCAATTGGTTGCCGGTCCCCACGCGGAACAAGGACTACAAACCACGTTTAAAGCGTGGGAGGAAAATGAGGACTATGGGGCAGATACCGCATTTGTATCCTTTTGAGGCAACTTACGACGATGTTTTACAGGCGCCGGACAGATATGTCGATTCGGTATTCTCATGCTTGGAGTCCGAGTTTCTCGTCATGCCAAAGGGAAATGGATTCGTAGAATACGCTACGTTTGATTGGGCCTACGAGGCACTAAAGTCCGCGACCGGCGGGTTCAGGCTCTTAAGAGCCGACGCGGTATTTTCAAACGTCTGCGAGAAGCCGGTTGGCTTGGTGGTGCTACGGACGATGCTGGGTTTCACTCCTCCAGAATGGGGGTACGTTGCTACTCAAAGGACGGGTGTGGAAGTTTCGCAGGGATTTGTGCGCAACCTGGATCGCAAAGTTCGTATGGCTACCGAAGCTCCATTGAAACTCAGCAGCTCGAGCCGTGAACGCGTCCGTGCGTTGGTAGAAACAGCTTGTGAAATACTAACGTCCAGCGCGCCTGATACGACTGAACAGCAACTGCATCGTTTAGACAAAGCAGACACAAAAGATGGCTTGGCGAGTCTCGGTCAGATGGCGAGTTTGGGCGTGCCCTACTCGATGCTATTATACGAACGCTTTCTGGGGCGTCCATTTGCAGGTCATAGGGATTCCGTCAGTGACATAATTGGCGACGTATTGGAATCCGCCATAGAGGACGTGCTCACTCAGGCTGGGATTAGTTTTCGCAAAACGAAGCGCGCAGAACGCATAGCCGGTTTCGATCAAACACCCGACTTCATCGTACCCAACGAGTTTAATCCACAAGTGGTTATTGAAGCCAAGATCACGGAAGATGACGGGACTGCGCGCGACAAAGCTACCCGCATCCAACACCTCGGACAAATGAGCGTAGAGGGACGGGCGCCGGACAATCCAAAGTATGAAGTAATCGCCTGCATTGGTGGCAGAGGATTCGGTGTTCGCCGAGAGGATATGAAGAAGATGATACTTGCGACGCGGGGAAAGGTATTTACCGCCAAGACACTTTCGCGAATGGTCGAATGCACCAAATTGAACGACTTTAAAATCCGATAGATGTATGTGGCGAGCACTCGTCGATTCACTGACGGACGACTACAAGTTCGCTCTCCACGCGCCGCAGCATCTCACGCTCACCGTCGTCGCTGAACCTAGGGCTCTCCAGTTGCGGGCGAAACCGATGTCCCCATCAGTCGATAGCTTGCGAGTGATGAGGTCGCGACGTTGAATCCAGTCTGTCGACATTTCGCGAAGTGGATGACAGTTATTAGCTTGGGGCGCCTCAGCCTCTGTAATTCACGATTGGCCAGCAGTTCCTTCAGCATGACCCACAGGCAGCGCTATTCAAGACACGACCTACCCTGAAACCGGGCGAACCACTACTTGGCGAGTTTTTTCACTTCCCCAAGCAAATCTTCGTTGGAAAGCCGAATCTTGTAATCGGGATTGGAAAAGACGAACTGGATTTTTCCATACTTGTCAATGAGAAACACGGTCGGTACGGGAAGTTCTCCCTTGTCGTGGCCCGTGTTTTCCACGAGTGTGTCGCGATACTTCGCCGCCGTATTCGGGTCCAATCGGAACGCTACCCCCATGGCCTTCGCCGCGTTCAGCGTGCTGTCCGAATAAATCGTAAAGTCGAAGCCCTGTTGCCGGGTCTTTGCGGCGATTTCGGGCTTGTCGGTCGTGATGGCCACGAGTTTCACGCCCGCTTCTTGCATCTTCCCTTCGATTTCCTGCAATTTCTGAAGGTGCTTCATGCAATAGGGGCACCAGTGGCCGCGATAAAAGACGATGGCCGCCGCCTGGCCGGACAGATCTTCGCCTAGATTCACGGATGCGCCGTCGATCGTTTGCACCTCGATATCGGGGACTTCCACACCCACAGCCAGAGGTTTGGCTTCCTGCGCGCTTGGCGCCACGTCGTCATTCTTCTCTTCCGAGCCCGCCAGGGCCACGGCGGAAAGGATCAGGCATCCGAAGACCCCCGCGTAATAGAATCCGCGATCAAGCATGAAAAAAGCCTCCAAGGGTGGGTACTGAGGGTTCAGGGTCACTGCTTCATATTTATTCGCTATGGTAGCCACACGGAGTCAGCGATTGATGAGTATTTGATGAGCAAATTCCGCGTACCCTAACCGCGAAGGAGGCGCAGCCCGTTGAATATCACCAGCAGTGAGGCCCCCATATCCGCCGCGATGGCCATCCAGAGGGTTGCCACGCCCGCCATGGCGAGGGCGATAAACATCAGCTTGAGCCCCAGGGCGATAGCAATGTTCTGCTTGATGATGAAGAGCGTGCGACGGGAGTGGCGAATGAGCCAGGCGATCTTCGACAGGTCGTCCGACATCAGTGCGATATCCGCCGTCTCGATGGCGACGTCCGTTCCCATGGCCCCCATGGCGATGCCCAGGGTCGCCTCGGCCATGGCGGGCGCATCATTCACACCATCTCCCACCATCGCCACGTACTTGAATTCTCTCATGAGCGTACGCAAGGCCTCCACCTTGCCTTCCGGCAGCAACTCGGACTGAAAACTGTCAACCCCCGAGAGCGTTGCGACGGCCCGCGCCGTGCCCTCATTATCGCCGGTCAACATGGCCACATGCTCGATTCCCGCTGCTTTCATGGCCTTTACCGAGGTTGCCGACGCCGCACGGACGGCGTCGCCCACGCTGATCAGGCCACACACATGGTCGTCATTGCCGATGGCGATCACGGAGTGGCCCGCGTCTTCCATCGCCAGGGCGGTGTCGTGTATTTCGGGCGTTTCCGCGCCTTTCTCGTGCATCAGGTTGTGGCTGCCGATCCAGAAGTCGCGTCCGCCGATGCGGCCTTCCGCGCCGCGCCCTTGAAGCGATTGAAAGTCCTCGGCCGCCGCCGGGGTGATGCCTGCCGCCCGGGCCCGTGCGAGCACCGCGCGCGCGAGGGGGTGTCCGCTGCCCATTTCCAGGGCGGCGGCGCGCTCCAACAGTTCGGCTTCGGTGTGGCCGTTCATGGGCGCGATCCGCTGCACGTCCGGCTTGCCCTGGGTCAGAGTGCCGGTCTTGTCGAGGGCGATAGCTCTTAAACGCGCGGGGGCTTCAAGGTAGGCCCCGCCTTTGATCAGCACGCCGTGGCGTGCGGCGCAACTCAAGCCCGCTACGATGCTCACCGGCGTTGAAATGACCAAGGCGCACGGACACGCGATCACGAGCATCACAAGGGCTTGATAAAACCAGGGAGTCCACGTTGCACCCAATACGAGAGGCGGCAATAACGCAACCAACAGCGCCAGTAACATCATGGCGGGGGTGTAATAGCGGGCAAACTTCTCTACCCACTGTTCCGCAGCCGCCCGGCGCTGCTGGGCCTCCTCCACCATGCGAACAATACGCGCCAGCGTAGTGTCGTCCGCAGCCGACGTAGCTTTGAACTCGATGGCCCCATCTTCATTGATGGTTCCGGCGAAAACCACGTCGCCCGAAACTTTGGTCACGGGCACGGATTCGCCTGTGATAGGGGACTGATTAATGGTGGTGGTTCCTTTGGTCACGATGCCGTCCAGGGGAATGCGCTCGCCGGGCCGCACCAGCACGGTAACCCCCAGCGGAACCTGGGCCACGGGCTTTTCCTCAATGTCGCCATCGTTGGGGCAGATGAAGCGGGCCTTGGCCGGTGCAAGATCCATGAGCGCGCCGATGGCCTTGCGCGCACGACCCACGCTCCAGGATTCCAGCAGCAGCGCCACGGCGAAGAGAAAAGACACGGTGGCGGATTCGAACCATTCGCCGATCAGCCCCGCGCCAATGACGGCGGTGACCATCAAGAGATTCATGTCCGGTCGCAGCGCCCGCGCGGCATACCAGGCCTTGGGGAAGACGAACCATCCGCCGCTCAGGACCGCGACCGCATAGGCCGCGATGGTGACGACGGGCACATTCGCGCCCTCGCCGCCGGAGAATGCCGCATGCAGCCCCGCAGCCGTGGTGTGGATCAGAAAGCCAACCGCAATGGCCGCCGCGCTCAGGCCCGCGCAGATGACCCGTCCGTAACGCTTCCAGAAGCTCTCCCCCGCCTGCTGGCGCGCAACGTGATCGGACCAGCGCACCGCGCGCATCCCGGTTTTATTGACGGCATTAATGATTGAATCGGCGGCGGCTTCGCCCCCTTCCGCAGCGAGGCGGCCGTTGAGAAGATCGAAAGAAAGCGTCTCCTCCGGCACGATCCCCTCCAGCGCGCGCTTCAGGGTCGCGATCTCTTCGGCGCAGCACATGCCGTCGATTTTAAGGGTAAGCTTGGCCATATATACTCCTGTAGGGCGTAACACAAGTATGCGCTCCACCCCTTCGAAAAATCCAACGGGTCGCGCCAAACCCCTGGAAATAAAGGTGATTGAGGATGGGTTTTCAGTATCAGGGTTTGCCTAACTCTCCGGTCGAGACTCCCTGGAAAAGAGCCTGTAGAGAACGGGGAGCACCACCAAGGTGAGCAGCGTCGATGAGATAATTCCTCCAATAACCACGGTTGCCAAGGGTCGCTGCACTTCCGCGCCGGTGCCCGTGGCGATCGCCATGGGCACGAATCCGAGCGAGGCCACCAGCGCGGTCATCAGAACCGGACGAAGGCGGGTTATGGCACCTTGGGAAATTGCCTGGTCAATGCCGATTCCGTCCTCGCGTAACTTTTGGATGAACGAGATCATGACCAATCCATTCAGAACAGCAACGCCGGAGAGGGCGATAAAGCCGACGCCTGCGGATATGGACAATGGTATGCCGCGTATCCAGAGCGCGATAATTCCGCCCGTGAGTGCGAGTGGAACGCCGGTAAATACAAGCATGGCGTCTTTGGCACTGCCAAACATCATGAGCAGCAAGACAAATATCATCAAGAAGGACAGGGGTACCACGATCCGCAAGCGTTGCGCGGCAGAAATCAACTGTTCAAACTGGCCGCCCCAATCGGTCCAGTATCCGGCGGGAATTTTGACGCCCGCCTTAATTTTGGCTTCAGCTTCGCCTACGAACGAACCTATGTCCCTGCCTCGAACATTGGAGGTGACTACAATTCGTCGTTTGCCATTTTCCCGACTGATTTGATTGGGGCCTGGCGCAATGTTGAAATCGGCCACCGTTTCCAGAGACACATAGCCCGCAGCCGAGGACGGGACGGCGGCTTCGGTAAGATTTGACTCGTTGTCTCCGACTGTCCCGGCGGGCAACGGCACCGGCACACGCTTTAGCGCTTCAATATCCGACCGGAGTTCTTCGGGTAGCCGTACGACGAGATCGAAGCGCCGATCACCTTCAAAGACTTCGCCCGCACTCTTGCCCCCCACGGCAACTTCAATGACTTCCTGCACATCGGCAACGTTGAGCCCCAGGCGGGCGATGGCTTTTCGATTGGGGGTGATGCTTAGCATCGGCAAGCCCGTCACTTGCTCCACCTTAACGTCGGCAGCGCCCGGCACCTTCTCCATAACCTCGCCGACTTCCTGCGCCGTAGCCAGCAAAACATCCAGATCATCGCCGTACAATTTCACGGCCACGTCGCTGCGTACACCCGCGATCAGTTCATTGAAACGCATCTGGATTGGCTGGGTTATTTCGTAGTTATTGCCCGGAAGTTTTTCGACCATTTCCTGGACTTCTGCCACAAATTCGTCTTTGGTCTTATCGGGGTTGGGCCAGTCCTCATGCGGCTTCAGCATCACATAGGTGTCTGCGATGCTGGGAGGCATGGGGTCCGATGCAATCTCCGCAGTTCCAATACGGGCAAACACGGTCTGCACTTCAGGCAGCGCCTTGAGGGATTGTTCGAGGGTACGCTGCATTTCGAGCGATTGTGTAAGGCTTGTTCCAGGGATACGCAGAGCCTGTACCGCCATATCGCCTTCGTTCAGACTCGGGATGAATTCACGCCCCATTCTCGATGCAAGGACACCGCAGACGACACAGAGGAATAATGCGGCAACCGTAACGGGGAGTTTGAACTTCATCGCCGTGTTTAGTGTCGGGAGATAAAGCCCTTTCGCGAATACCACCAGGAGGTTTTCTTTCTCCGCGATCTTCCCGCCCATGAAAGTCGCGACCGCGGCCGGGACAAAGGTCACGGAAAAAATCATCGCGCCGAGCAGCGCCGCCAGTACGGTGAACGCCATGGGCCCGAACATTTTCCCCTCAACGCCCGTCAGCGTGAGAATAGGCAGATAAACCACCATGATGATGAGCTGGCCGTAGATTATCGCCCGCCGTGTCTCACTCGATGCATCAAAAACCATATGCAACCGCTCGGCGAGCGTGAGGCGTCGTCCAAGCCGGTGTTGCTCCTCTCCGAGCCTGCGGATGCAATTCTCCACGATGACCACCGCGCCGTCCACGATGATGCCGAAGTCGAGCGCACCAAGACTCATCAAGTTCGCGCTGACTTCGTTGGTAACCATTCCCGAGATCGTGAAAAGCATGGAGAGCGGAATTATCAGGGCGGTGATCAGGGCTGCCCGGATATTGCCGAGGAACAGAAACAGCACGATGATGACGAGCAGCGCGCCCTCGCCAAGATTTTTGTAAACCGTTTTGATCGTCTTGTTGACCAGGACGGTACGGTCGTAGACGGTCTTGGCGATCACGCCCTCTGGGAGGGATTCATTGACCACGTCCAATTTCTCGCCAACGGCCTCGGAGACGGTTCGGCTATTCGCTCCCATGAGCATGAAGGCTGTTCCGAGCACGACCTCCTCCCCATTCTCCGTCGCCGCACCCGTGCGAAGTTCCTTGCCGAGCCCTACCTCCGCCACATCATGGACATGGATGGGAACCCCGTCGTGTGTCGCTACAACAATCTCCTTGATGTCTTCCGGCCCCTGCACCTGCCCGGGCGAGCGCACCAGATATTCTGAGCCGCTCCGTTCGATGTAACCTGCGCCAACATTGCTGTTGTTTCGCTCAAGCGCCGCCAGCACGTCGTGAAACGTAAGGCCATAGGATGTAAGTTTTCGGGGGTCGGGCGTAACGTGATACTGCTTCTCATATCCGCCTATGGTGTTCACCTCCGTAACGCCGGGCACCGTGCGCAACTGTGGCTTCACCACCCAATCCTGTATCTCGCGCAGATCAGTCGCTGTATAAGGCTGGCCATCTTCCTTGACGGCGCCAGGCTCAGGCTCTACGGTATACATGTAAATCTCGCCCAGGCCAGTCGATATGGGCCCCATCGTGGGTTCAAGGCCGGGTGGCAGATTACTCTTCGCCTCCTGGAGGCGTTCGTTCACGAGCTGGCGCGCGAAGTAGATATCGGTGCCATCTTTAAAGACGATGGTCAATTGGGACAAACCGTAACGCGACAGGGAGCGCGTGTAGTCAAGTTTGGGAAGGCCCGCAATCACGGTTTCAAGCGGAAAGGTAATTCGCTGTTCCACTTCCAGAGGAGAGAACCCGGCCGCCCTGGTATTCACTTGCACTTGGACATTCGTTATGTCCGGCACGGCATCTATCGGGAGCAAGGTATAGCTGTATATACCCAGCGCGGCGATGCCCATCGTAGCAACGAGGACGAGCCAGCGCTGCTCTATGGATATTTTCAGCAGACGATCAAACATGCTGCGTTTTCCTTTTTATTCGTTTTCAGAGGAGACGAGGGGGAGGCGCTATACGGCGGCGTCGTTGCGCTCGCCGCTGCGAATGCGAACAATGTCGACGAGATCCGCAATCCCGATCACACCATCCCCCGGAATACCCGTGTGCGCCGCCGTCCTGATAACCTCGGCCAGGTGCGCGCAATGGTCGTCGGTGCAGTAAATCTCAAGTCGTGCCATTTCGCGCATGGACAGGCCCGGTTCCGGGCTATAAGTCCCGCCCGCGCCCCTGCCACGGCTTTCACCATGACAAGTGCTGACGGTGACTCCGGGGAAATGTTCACAACGCTCCAAGGCGTGTAGTACTCGGTCCAGCACGTGGGTGCGAACAACGGCAGTGATTGTTTTCATGTTCATCGTCTCCGTTAGTGCTCGTGCGCCGCGCCAGCTTTTTCGATGTCGGCCTTGACGAGAAAGCTGTTCTCTGTTACATACATTTCACCGGGATTCAGACCCTCGAGAATTTCGGCCTGTTTCCCGTCGCTGCGGCCCAACTTAACGGGGCGTGACTCGATCGTATCGCCTTCGCGAACGAAAACTACGGATTCATCCTTCAAGGATTGAACGGCATCCAGAGCCACGGCAATCGGGACGGAAAATTCATCCTGGGTTATTCCCACCGACACAAAGAGGCCGGGCCGCCACAGTCCTTCGGGATTGGGCAGTTCGACGGTTGCCTTGGTTGTTCGGGTTTGTTCTCCAACGAGGGCCCCTATGTAGGCGACTTCTCCGGTGGCCTCAATACCGAGATCCTCGGAGCGCACGATCACCTGTTGTCCGTCACGGATATTTTTTAGGTCTGCGGCGTAGACCACTACGGAGACCCAAACCTGGCTGAGATCGGCGATCACAAAAGCGTCCGCCTGGGCTTCCACAAATTCGCCGGTTGTGAGATGCTTCTCGATCACCGTTCCATCAAGCGGGGAAATGAGAGAATAATCCGTCAAGCTGCGGTCGCTGCGGTCACGCACCGAGGCAATCGCTTCCGTTGAAAGTCCCAGCGCCTGCAGTTTCTGGTCGCTCGTTCGGATCATGATGTCCTCTTCAGCCAACGCCTGTTTAGCAGAGAGGAAGTCCTCGGCGGGGGAGATTTTCTTCTCGAAAAGTTCCTTTTCCCGCGCGAAGCGCGACTGGGCGAGCGAGCGACGCTCCAGCGAAGCCAGGTAGTCGCTCTTTAAGTCGGCAAGTTCGCGGCTGTTGATTTTTGCCAGCAGGTCTCCCTTGGCGACCATATCACCCAGGTTTTTAGCGACTTGCTCTGCCACGCCACTCAAGCGGGGTACTACGTGAACGACTCTGTTTTCGTCCAGGGCAATTTCCCCCGGCAAGGTCAAACGGTTTTGCAGGACGCCGCCGACAGCGGGGGCGAACTTGAGGCCATGCTTTTCAGCAGTAGCTTCGTCGATTTTGGCGTGTTGGGCACCATCTTCGTCCCCATGCTCATCCGTGCCGCCTTCTTCATGGGGTTCTTCCCCATGGTCGTCGTGCTTTTCGCCCTCTTCGGCATGTTCTTCCTCGCCGGTGTGCTCGTGTTCTTTTTCGCCCGCTTCGTCGGCATGGCCAGCCTCGCCTTCCTCGGTGGCCGCGACGGGCATCTCCATGGTTGAAAAGTAGTAGGCAAACCCGCCGCCGACAACAACAACCAGCGCAACCAGGACAATATTGAGTACTTTCATTGTTTTTTCTCCATGGGCTCTACTAACTCAACAGGCTGTGCCGGTTCCGAGGTCATCCCGGTGAAGCGCTCGATCTCCACGATGGTTTGTTGAAAGGAAGCTTGTGATTGGGTCATTTGGCGCTGCGCGTCAAATAGCGCGCGCTGTGCGATGAGTACATCCAGCAATCCGAATTTACCCGCCAGGTAGCCTTCCTGGACGGCATCGAAGGCCTCTTGCGCCGTTGGCACGACGGTTATTTTCATTGAAAGGTAAGCGGCATGGAACGCCGATGCGCGCTCCGAGGCCACCGCCAAGGCGTTAGATATGGCCGCTTGGGTAGCGCGACGCTCATCGGACGCCTTGCGAGCCAGATATTCCGCCTCCGCGATGGAGCCCTGGTTGCGGTTAAACAGAGGCAAGGGAAGGGAGAAACCGAGCACAACGCGTGCATCTCGATCGGAGTCGGTGCTTCCCCTAGTTATCGATAGACCGTCTGCACTAGAAAGATCCCTGGTACCTGAATCCGCACCGCCGGATCCCGAGCTACGTAGACCAAGAGTCACCGTGAGATCCGGCTTACCGTTGGCCCGCTCCAATGCAATCACCGCGTCGCGCCGATCCAGTTCGGCGACCCAACGGGACATATAGGGAGACCTGTCAATCGATGCCTCTAGATCTTCAGCGGACATTGGGGCGAAGGACTCAGGAAAGCTCCCGATTGCCGTGTCAAATCTTGGCTCGTTCGACCCCCACGTCCCGGCAAGTTCGATACGCGCCGCATTCAGTTCGTGGATCGCGGTATCACGCTCGATGCTGAGCTGGCCGAGCTCCACCTGGCTTCGGGATTCTTCGATTGCCGATACTTTGCCGGCCTGCACCAGCGTCTGAATGGTCGCATGGGCTTGGTTTGCCAGATCGGCCAGTGTTTTCGACAAGTCTACGTGTTCCTGGGCGGCAACTACGGCGTAGAACGCTTGGGCCGCCTTTGTCAATACATCCACGCGGGCAACTTCGTAGTCCCAGGCGACAACGTCCCGTTCGCGGCTCGCCGCTATTACGCGCTTGGCGCGCTTGCCTCCCAGTTCAACCAGTTGGGAGAGGGCGAGGGTAATTTCCGTTTCTCCAAACACGGAGTCTTGCGGAGATTCCTCCGAACGCGAGATACCGGCAGAGAGGCCGTCAACGCCCGAAAAGCCCAGCGTTCGAGACGAAGCGCTTGTGCTATTGGATCCACCGATCCGGATATCTTCAATATCAAGCGAGAGTTCTGGATTGGGGCGCAGCCCCGCCTGAATCTCCCTTGCTTCGGCGGCTCGGATATCCCAGGAGTACACCTTCAAGTCAGGATGCTGTTCGAGCGCAAGGGCCAAGACATCGGCTAGAGACAACGGGCCGGTTGGGTTATTGAAAGCAGTCAACTCTGGTTGTGACACAGCTTCGACGGCATAACATACATAAGCAGGAACAGCCCAAAAGGTGAGGCACGCCAAAATATAGTATGGAAACTTTGACATTTTATCGCCCTCCATTAGATTTGGGGGGCGTGCGAGTAAAGTGATTGCGGCCAAGATGGGGATATTTGGTATACGGCGGGCCGTTTTTATTGACGCGTGGTGTAAACGTGTTGCGTGCATATGAAATCGGCGCATGCGCACACCCCAGCGCCACGACGCTCAATGTCAACAAAAGTGCGGCAACAAGGCACGAGCTTCTAAAGGAATGGAAGTACTTTGACATGATACAACTCTCCGTCGTAGTTCAAAACACATTGCGAACATCGCGGCCAGGCAGATGAAGTGACCAGATGCACTTCTCCTGGACGTTCCACGAGAGACGGGGAGGTTAAATCAGATACGGATCACGGTGGCGCGAAGGGATCTCAGTGCCAGGCGAGAGTGAGATAGTTCAGCCGGGGGAGGCGAGGGCTGAACGGCATTGCATGCAATGCCGCTGGCTGGCAAGGCGAACACGACCAAGGTCTGTGATGCGAAATGGGGCGGTATGTTGCGAACTGATGTCTGAGATTTTAATGCCAGCGTGGAGCTTAGAGGAAAGTCCACGCAACCGCCACATTGATCGTTGTTATCGTTTGCTGCGTCTATTTGAGTCGTGTATGCCCCAATTGGCATTCGCGGTGCCGCCAGCTGGGTACAGCACGCCCGAACAAGAGCCTCGATCTCGAGATGACCATTGTCACCAACACAGAGTACGCAGCTGCTTTGAAGAATCAGGCCGGATAAACAGCAAATCAAACCCACCGCAGTCAAAAGGGTGTGAAGCATCGATTTGGTTGTTGCTGCCGAGCCTGTCATACACCTCATATTACAGAGGTGACTCGCAATATGTCAACCTTGTTCAGGTGCCAAATCTTGCTCCTATTGGGCGAGGGCGGTGGACTCGTGAAATTGAGCGAGGTGGCCGAGATCCGGCCGGAGCTGATGGCCCTGGGCATCCAGCGAGAAAACGGGCGGCGCAAAGCGGTCGTTTCGCTCAACGTGGCCGAGGGCTACAACATAGGCGACCTGGTGCAGCAGGTGGAGGCCAAAGTTGAGCCCATCGTTACGGAGTTCGGTTACACCGTGACCTATGGCGGCCAGTTCGAGGCCCAGCAATCGGCAAGCCGCTCGATTTACCTCATGGGCGCGTTTGTCAGCGTGGTTATTCTGGTCTTGCTCTCCAGTGCCTTTCACTCCACCAAAGCGGCGGCCCTGGTCATGCTGAATCTGCCCCTTGCGCTCATTGGCGGTATCGTGGCCATTTTCCTGTCGGAGAGTGGTAACATATTCTTGAATAGCGCCGCGCTCTTCGGCATCGGTGCCTACAAGGCCCCGGTGATTTCCATCGCCAGTATGGTGGGCTTCGTGACGCTCTTTGGCATTGCGGTGCGCAACGGCATCCTGCTGGTCAACCACTACAGTCACCTGATGGAGGTCGAGGGGAAATCCTTTGAGGACGCCATCCTTCAGGGTTCCCTGGAGCGCCTCGTCCCGATCCTGATGACGGCCCTCACCGCCGTGCTGGGGCTGATTCCCATCGCCCTCGCCAAGGGCGAGCCCGGCAGCGAGTTGCTTGCCCCCCTCGCCATCGTCGTCCTCGGGGGGCTGGTCACGTCCACCCTGCTCAATCTGGTCGTGGTACCCGCGGGCTACTACCTCCTCTTTCATAAGAAACCGATTCAATCCAGGAACGAAACCGACAAAGCGGACGATCTGTCCTGAACAAGGAGAATACCCATGAAACGCTGCACGTCTTTCCTTTTGAGTCTTCTAATCCTCGGCGCTGTGGCCGGCTGCACTCAGGCCGGGCCCGATGCCAAGGCCCCCGACGCCCCGGCGCCGGAGGCCGCTCCGGTATCCCAGAACCAATTCGCCGAAACCGGGGCGCAGACGGCGCTCGCTCCGATCATGCTGGACCCTTTTACGGTGGATTCTCTGCACATAGGCGATCTGGCCAAGGGCCACTTCAACCTCTATGTCAAGGGAGGCGAACCCGCGACCGTGCGCGCGTGGGTCGGCGATGAAGGGGCCACCGATACCGTTGTCACCAAAGCAGAATTTGAAGTTGACCACCATTGCGCTCATATCGAAGTGCCCGATCCCCTGTCTGCGGACGCCCGGCTCTGGGTGGAAATCGAAACGCCGGAGGGGGGCCGCCTGAAAGGGAGCACAGCGCTCAAATAGTCCCATTTCCTGTACGTTCCGTCGTTGCCTTCATACCAACCAGGAGACTGTCCCATGAAGAATTCCAGTATGGTAATCGCGGCAATGGTCCTTATGGCCGGGTGCGGCGCATCTCCCGAGCCGGAAGCCGGCAATACCCCCCAGCCGGAAACTGCGGCTCCCACAGCCACGCCGACCGCTATTCCAATGACCGAGTTGGCCTCCGTGACTATCGGCCCTTACACCGTACAGCCGATGTTCGAAGAAAAGCTTGAGGATGGTCACTTCAATATCAAGGTTTCCGGCGGTGAGGTTGCCGCCATCCGGGAATGGGTGGGTTCGGAAGACGCCTCGGGGGTTGTTGTCGTGAAAACGGAGATTGAAAACGACTATCATCACGGTCACGTGGAAATGCCAAGCCCGATCCCTGCGGACGCGCGCCTCTGGATCGAAATCGAGACCCCTGCGGGGGACCGACTTAAGGGGAGCGTTCCCCTGCGCTAAAGAATACGTCGGCCGCCGCCCCCCCCGCTATTCGGGGCGGCCGGCCCGTCGGGTGTCTTAAGCCGATACGTAGAACGAAGGAAGATCCGTCACCATGAAGATTCGAAGCGTCCGCCCAAGGACGGAAAGTCAATCGGAGGGCGCGGGTGGACGCATGCACGGTTCCGCCAAGCATCACCACGATGGTCAAGGGCGCCATCATCATGGACACCATCACCACGGACACGGACACGGGCATTCTCATGGCGTCGTGGATGCCACCATCGCTTCCACGTCGCGCGGCATCTGGGCCATCAAATGGTCCTTCATTGGCCTCATGGTCACCGCGTTGATACAGGTGTTCGTGGTGGCGATGTCGGGCAGCGTGGCGCTTCTGGCGGATACCATTCACAATTTCGGCGATGCCGTCACGGCGGTGCCCCTCTGGATTGCATTCCTCTTTGCCCGGCGAAAGCCGAGTCCACGGTTTCCCTATGGCCTCGGCAAAGTCGAAGACATCGCGGGCGCCGTAATCGTCCTGATCATCCTTTTCAGCGCACTCGTAGCGGCTTACGAATCCGTGCTCAGGTTCATCCATCCCCAGCCCATTCAGTACCTCGGCGGGGTTGTTGTGGCATCCATTGTCGGGTTCATCGGCAATGAGGCTGTGGCCCTGTTCCGCATTCGCGTAGGCCGCGAGATCAACAGTGTGGCCCTTATCGCCGATGGATACCACGCCCGGGTGGATGGCTGGACAAGCCTGGCCGTGCTCGCGGGCGCCGTGGGGGTCTGGCTGGGCTTCCCCCTCGCCGATCCCCTCATCGGGCTGGGCATCTCGGCAGCCATCTTCGGAATCGTCTGGCAGTCGGCGCGCGCTGTAACCATTCGCGCGCTGGATGGGATAGAACCCGATACGGTCGAGGGCATCAAGCATGCCGTGGAACACGTAATCGAGCATGATTCTGTTGTAGAAGTGAAAGCGCGGTGGCTCGGACACAAGCTCCGTGCCGAGGTGGGCATTGCCCTTGACCCCGCGCTGTCGGTGGAAGAGGCTGGCAGGCTAGTTCGGCGGATTCGTGAGGTGCTGCACGAACACTTGCCCCACTTGGCGGGCGTTGTGGTCTATCTGGCCGAGAAACATGACACAACCTGAGCCTTCGTCCCACACAGGCAAGCTGGACCGTGAGCAAGAACGCGTAATTATCGAGCCGCATGCGCCAAAGATACGCTGATCGGCATGTAGAATTCGTTTGAGACCGGCTGGCCTCCGGCCAGGATAGAAAAAAACTGCGCGAGAATCCCATAAGATTCTCGCGCCAAAACAATCTTCACCAGACTTGCCCGGCTATTGAGGGGGCCGATCAAGCGGAAGAGACCGACTCTACTTCTTGTAGCGTCGCTCGGTCGGCCCCACGTAAATCTGGCGCGGGCGATGGATCCGGAAATCGGGGTCGTTGCGCATTTCGAGCCAGTGCGCGATCCAGCCGGGCATGCGACCGATCGAGAACAGCACCGTGAACATTTCCGTGGGGATACCCATGGCGCGGTAGATGATGCCGCTATAGAAGTCCACGTTGGGGTACAGCTTGCGCTCGATGAAGAACTCGTCGTTGAGCGCGATCTCTTCGAGGTTCTTGGCGATATCGAGGAGCGGATCGTTGATTCCCAACTCCTTCAACACGTCGTCGCAGGCTTCGCGAAGCAGCTTGGCGCGCGGATCGAAATTCTTGTAGACCCGGTGGCCAAAGCCCATCAGGCGGAAGCTGTCGTCCTTATCCTTCGCCTTTTCCACATACTTCTTGTAGTCGCCGCCGTCGGCCTGGATCATCTGGAGCATTTCCAGCACGGCCTGGTTGGCGCCGCCGTGGAGGGGGCCCCAAAGGGCGTTTACGCCGGAAGATATGGAGGCGTACAAATTGGCGCGGCTGCTGCCCACCATCCGTACCGTGGAGGTGCTGCAATTCTGCTCGTGGTCCGCGTGAAGAATCAGCAGGGCGTCCAGCGCACGTTCCAGCACGGGAGACACTACATACTCTTCCGTCGGCTGGCCAAACATCATCCGAAGAAAATTCGCGGCATAGCTCAAATTGTTCTGCGGATAAATGACCGCCTGACCCACGGACTTCTTGTAGGAGAACGCCGCCAGCGTCTTGACCTGCCCGAGAAGACGCATGACGTTCAGATTAATATGCTCTTCGTCTTCGGCGTCGTAGGGATAAAAGGAAGACATGGAGGAAATCATCGACGCCAGGATATTCATGGGGTGCGCCGTGACGGGGAAGTGGTCGAAAAATTTCAGCAGACTCTCGTGTACCAGACTGTGCCGCGTGAGTTCCTCGCGCCAGACTTTGAACTGCTGCTCGTTGGGAAGCTCGCCATGGATCAACAGGTAGGCCACCTGGGAAAAGCGGAGTGTGCCCGCAAGGTCCTCGATCGGATAACCGCGATAGCGCAGAATTCCGTTATCACCGTCGATATAAGTGATCGCGCTCTTGCAGGATCCCGTGTTGCCATAACCGGGGTCATAGGTGATTGCGCCGGTCACTTTTCGCAAATGGGTGCAATCGATGGCGACTTCGTTTTCCGTGCCCGCAAAGGCCGGGAAGTCGTTGCTTTTTCCATCGAGTATAATCGTGGCACTACTCATTGGTAATCTCCGTACTGCATTCGGATTTCCGGATGGACACTCCCCGGCGCCATTCGCGATTCACCCCAACGGCCCGGTTCCGGGCTTGTGACTTCCTCGATTTGAGGTCAACCCTCTGTGAGTCGGGAAGTATATACCATGTTTTCCAAAAAGTGCAATTCAAGATTCCCGGTCCAAAGTGGATCACGCGGGCCGAAAAATCGGGATTTCACGGGATCTTTAGTTGACACTTGTGGTGCTTTTCCTGAAAAATACGTAAGCTGCCACGGCGGAACCCGCCCGGGTTGCGCGGGCGGCCCGAAGCTTTGCCACCGCCCGGTGGCTACAATCACAGTTCCTGAATTCCAGTGAGGTTTCCAATTCATGTCGAAACGTGCTTCTTCCCCCACACCGCCGCCACTGGAGCAAGTTTCTACCTTGCAGAAAATTCTTCACCACGGGGCCATGTCCGCCGTGTTTCTGCTCGTGGCGGCCATCGCGGCGCTTTGTCTGGCGAACAGCTCGCTCATCGTGCGGGGTCGTCCCCTCAGTGAATGGTACACCGATCTGTGGCACCTGAATTTCGGCATATACCTTCATGGCGAGGTGATTGCGAAGTCTCTCCACCACTTGATTAATGATGGACTCATGTCGATTTTCTTCTTCCTGGTGGGGCTGGAAATCAAACGCGAGATGCTGGTCGGCGAGTTGGCCTCGGTCCGGAAGGCGCTGCTCCCCATCGTTGCCGCCATCGGTGGCATGGTCTGTCCCGCCCTCATCTACTCCGCCATCAACGCCACAGGCGACGGGCTTTCGGGCTGGGGCATCCCCATGGCGACCGACATCGCCTTCGCCGCGGGCGTCCTGGGCCTCCTTTCCCGGCGGGTGCCCACGGGGCTGGCGGTCTTCCTGATTGCCCTGGCGATCGTCGATGATCTTGGTTCGGTGACGGTAATCGCCCTGTTCTACACGGATACCATCGCGACGACACCCCTGTTGACGGGAATAGCCGTCATTCTCACGTCCTCTCTTCTCGCGCGGCTGGGTATTCGCAATGCCCTCGTGTTTGCTTTGCTTGCCGGTGTCATCTGGGTGGCCTTCTTCCTCTCCGGCGTTCACGCCACCATTGCGGGCGTGCTGTTCGCCTTCACCATCCCGGCCGACGCACGTTATGAGACGCCGTTGTTCATCAGCCGGATTACACAACTTCTCCAGCGTTTTGACGATGCCGAGGACCATGTGAATCCCCTGCTCGTAAACTCCCGCCAGCAGCGGGTGGTCCGGGCGATTGAAGCGGAATGTGTTCACGTCGAAGCCCCCCTGCAGCGGATCGAGCATAAGCTCCACCCTTTCACCGCGTTCGTCATTATGCCGGTGTTCGCCTTCTCCAACTCCGGGGTGCAGATTGAGTTTTCCCGCATCGCCGAGCTCTATCTCCAGCCGGTTTCTCTGGGCGTGATATTCGGGCTGGTCGCCGGGAAACAACTCGGCATCATGGGGGCGTGCTGGCTGGCGGTCAAGTCCGGCCTGGCGGATCTTCCACAGGGCGTGCGCTGGCTTCAGCTCTGGGGGGTAACCTGGCTTGCCGGCATCGGCTTCACCATGTCCCTGTTTATCGCCGGCCTGGCCTTTCCCCTCGGGCATGACAGTGGCCATGGGCCAGCGGATTCTTCGGCGCACGCCGCCGATCTCCTTGCGGGCGCCAAGCTTGGTATACTTACGGCCAGCATCATCGCCGGAAGCGTGGGGACGGCCATACTGCTTTACGCCAGCAAGGGCAACCCGCCCGCGCTTGCGACGAACGAACACCACTAGCGCTTAATTCGGGAACCCTGAAAGGCTCCCCTCCGATACAAAGCAACGGGCGCGCCGCGCCACCTGGAAAGTCGGGATTTATGGCTATTCTGTCGAATATGCGTCAACGTCATGTGCTCATCGTCGAAGACGATGCCAACACCCTCCACCTGATGCGGGACTACCTGAGCCGGGCCAATTTTCGGGTGCGTACCGCCCCGGATGGCTGGGAGGCCCTGAAGCGACTGAAGGATGGTCCCGTCGACATTGTGGTATCGGAGCATTCGGTGACCGATATGGATGGTGCCCGGCTGCGGGAAAAATGCATGATGAACCCCGTTACGCGGGACATCCCCTTCCTGTTTCTCATCGACGGCACCCAGACCGAGAGCCACGTGCGGGCGCTTCGCAGCGGGGTGGATGACTGTCTCATCAAGCCCTTCGATCCGGTGATCCTGGTGGCCCATGTGCAGGCGGTAATCGAGCGCAGGCGCTCCTACGAGGAAATGGTGCGGGTCGATCCCCTCACCCGCCTGCTCAACCGCCCCGCGCTGGAGAAGGAGCTTTCCGAGGAACTCCGCCGGGTCATGCGCTACAACCGGGTTGCGAGTCTGGTGCTGATCGATATCGATTCATTTACCGAGGTGAACAGCGAAAGCGGTGTGGCCATGGGCGACCTGCTTCTGACCTGTCTTTCCGGCGTCATACTCACCAATATCCGGGTGATGGATATCGCAGGCCGCTATCACGGTGGACAGTTCATACTGTTTCTGCCCGAGACCCCCCTCGATGGCGCGATCATCCTCACCCAGCGCATCCAGGCCCAGCTTGGCGCCATCGCCAATGCCGTGGCGGGCTTTGCATTGACCTTCACCGCGAGCATCGTGGCCCTGCCGGACGATGGCGATGACATCGAGGTCGTGCTGCCGCGCCTGGAGCAGGCCCTGGAGCAGGCAAAGCAGGAGTTTCCCGACGGCGGGGTGCTCTACCACTGGGGTCAGGGCGCCATCGGTACGTGACGCGTCCACCCGGAAGCTGTGCTCAGGACGGAGGGGCTTCGGCGGGGCGCTGGATGGGTTGCGTCACCGGACGAACATTCTGCTCATTCCGGTGCATGAAGTCGTAGAACAGGCACGCGAAAATGATGACGATCAGGGTCATGGAGATGCCCATGCAGACCAGGATCATGCGGGGATAGGGGTCCCTGGTGGGCAGGCCCTCTTCAAGGCCGGCACCCGCATTGGGGTTCGGGGTGGCTTCGTTCATGACTGGGTACTCCTCGATCAGGTGGGGCCGGGTATTACCCGGGAAAGACGCGCCGCCATCCAGACAGCACCGCGCCCCCGCGGTGCATTCTACGTAGGAAACCCCTGCGCTTGCAAGGCCCCCGCAAGCGCGTACTCTTACCGCAGCCCGATGAACCCTGGGAAAGTCAGAACCCAGGTTCGCACTCCTTCAGGCCGAGCGTACTGCTACAACCTCCTCACCGGAGATGACTGTTGTCACGGAGCTAAAGCGCAATATGCATACCAACTTCGACTCATTCCCTCGTATCTCGCTAAACGCGCTGGCAACAGAGGTTTATAATTTTGGGGTCGCGGCAGATCTTCGATTCGATGGGGCAACCGCGACGGCGGTGTTCCCATTTTGGGACAGAGTTGTGTGTCAAATTGGGAATCGCTCCGGACTGAAGGGGATCCAACCCGGTCGGTCGGGCTGCTTCAGTTCACAGGGCTGAAAGCGCGCTTTGTAGTTCATCGCCGCGCATCCGGGTATGAAATAGCCCAGATAGTAGTAAGGCAGCCCCCAGGTTTTCGCAAGTCGAATTTCAAACAGGGCGGACCAGGTCCCGGGACTCAGGCGAGAAAAATCGGGATCAAAGTAGAAGTAGACCGTGGAAAGGGAATGTCGCAGGCGGTCAACAATCCCGACCCCCGCGAGGCGACCATCGACCCGGTATTGCAGTTCCATCGTCTCGTGGCGCAGACAGCTTTCCACCAGAAACGTGCTGTAGCGCTCTTCGGTGACCGCGCACTCTTCCGTTCCGTGCTGGTGGGCCAGGTAGCGGCGGTATACCTCGGCCTTTTCCACGCTGTATTGGCAGGAGCCCACCGAGACCACGAAAGCCTCGGCACCCCGATTCCAAACGCGCCGCTGCGACTTGGTCATCCTGAAGGTATCCACGGGAACGCGCAGCACCCAGCACTCCCGGCAGGCGCCACATACGGGACGGTACACATAGTTCCCGTTCCGCCGATAGCCCCAGGCCAGCAATTCCTCGTAGTGCCCGCTCGCCAGATGGCCATTCCCGAAGCGGAACGTCGCCTCCTTACCGGGCAGGTAAGGACAGGGATCCGTCACGTCCCCCAGGTGGATGATGGACTCCAGTTCGTCCCTGTTGATCTCAAGCTTCATGGTATTCAGCCAACCCTGAAAACGCTGCGGCCCGGCATCCGGAACCCTGAACGTTTACTATAGCACCCCACAAACGTTTTTCTCACCGATTCGTCCGAAAACGAATCGACACGACCCGAGTATATCGAGACGTGTCGTTCAATCATGGCGGTATGTACTTTTTTAATGCGCCCAACCGCCGGGCGGCATTCCCAACGAAACCCAACGCGATTGAGTTATGTCGTCATACTTGAATATTCAGATTCTGCCCCGTTCCGCCCACCTGGGCCGAATCGAGGAGCTTCAGGGCCAGATCGCCCTGTAGTTCAGTCACATCTTTGAGGAGTTGCGCCGTCTTCACGGTCCGTTGCAGTTCGATCTGCTGTGCGGACATCGTCGGTCCCACACCTGATATTCCAGCCATGTACGTACCCTCCGTGGTCGTTGATGCTGTAATTTAGTAGAAGTATACCCCGGAATACCCCGCAAGGCAAATGGAAACGGTTAGATTCTGGGATTGAAGTACGATTTGCCTTCCCTGCGCGTGGTCGCTATCCTGTCGAAAGGTTGTGTGTTCAGGGCTTTTACACGGGAGAACCCCATGCGCTGCTTAGATTGCTGTCTGTCGGTCCTGCTGATCGTTTTCGCCATGACCGCCCACGGCCTCGAACGCCCCAATATCGTCCTGATCCTCACGGACGATCTGGGTTACGGTCATATCGGCCCCTATGGCCAACAGAAAATCAAGACGCCCCGGCTGGATCAAATGGCGGCGGAAGGCATGCGCTTTACCCGGGCCTACGCCGGTGCCGCCCTTTGCGCCGCATCCCGCAGCGTGCTGATGACAGGCTACCATGGCGGCCATACGCCCGTCCGGGCCAATGGCGGCGGCATTCCCCTGCGGGACGAAGATGTGACCGTGGCCGAAGTGCTCAAGGCCGCCGGCTATACCACCGCCCTCTTCGGCAAGTGGGGACTCGGCGAAGCAGGCACATCGGGCACCCCGAACAAACAGGGATTCGATGAGTTTTTCGGCACGCTGCACCAGCGCCACGCTCAATTTCAATACACGGATTATCTGTGGCACAACGAGAAGCGCCACCTGATACCCGAGAACCGCAACGGCGCGAGAAAGGTCTATACCCATGACCTGATCCTGCAAAAAGCACTGGATTACCTTCAGGCGGACCACGCGGCGCCTTTTTTCTGCTTCGTGTCCATCACGATCCCGCACCACGAATGGACCGCCCCCGAATCGGCCATTGCGCCCTATCGCGGCCAGTTTCCCGAAGTGGCGCCCGAGTTCAATTGGCGCGAGGGCTACCACACGCCCGACGCGCCCCGCGCCACCATGGCCGGCATGATTTCCCATATGGATCGGGGCGTGGGCCAGATCCTGGATGCCCTCAAGGCGAAGGGTATCGCGGAGAACACCCTTGTGCTCTTCACTTCGGACAATGGCCCGGATCACTACAGCATTCCCGATCCCGATTTCTTCGACGCCAACGGTCCACTGCGCGGCTACAAGTACGACCAGTACGAAGGCGGCATCCGCGTGCCCGCGCTGGCCTGGTGGCCCGGAACCATCCATCCAGGCGACGCAAACCACGTGCCCTGGCACTTCGCCGACTTTCTCCCCACCTGCGCCGAACTTGCGGGTGCGCAGGATTCGGCCCCGCGGAATCTTGACGGCCAGTCCATCCGGAGTCTTTTCCAGGGCCAGCCGTCGGCCGATCTCGCACGCGCCCGTTTCTTCTACTGGGAGGACGACACCGGACAACGCGCCGGCCTTCTGAGCGGTGATTGGAAGATTATCCAGCGCGGCCCGGACAGCGCGCCGGAGCTCTACGACCTGAGCGAGGATCCCGGCGAGTCACAGGATCTGAGACAGCAGAATCCCGAAATGCTCGCGCGCCTGTACGCCCTGCTCGAAGCCAGTCACACCGAAGCCCCGCCGCAGAAGAACCCGGAAGCGCCGGACGGACGGCTATATGAGTAAGACATGACGGTATAGATCGCGGTCACACGAGCAATGGGGTGGAATCAGAAGGTCAAAAAGGCATCCTTGCCGGCCTGGGTGCTTACCACCTCCCTTCCCCCCCGCTTGCGGGGGGTTAGGGGGTAGACGAGCAAAGCTCAACTCGCCCTGCTGACCGCGCACGCCCGCGCTATTTCTGGCCGCAGTCCTCACCCTTGAAACAAATCGCGCCCCTTCACCAGCGCCCTCATCTTCGCATCGGCCACGGGGCGCGGCAGCATCCAGAAGCCGCAATCGGGGTGCACATAGTGAATTCGATCAACCCCCAGGACCTTTGCGGCGGCCTCGATGCGCGCGGCTACTTCGCTGGGCGTCTCCACTTCGTTGTCCTTGATGTCGATGACGCCAATGCCCATGCCCAAGCTGGGGCGCACATCGGCCAGGGCCTTCAGATCGTCCTCGGTACGGCGCGCCATCTCCAGGACCACGTGATCCGCCTCGAGGGCATTGAGCAATTCCACCAGCCGCTTGTAGGCGCCCTTTTGAATCGTCTGTCCGCCGTAGTTGCCGAAGCAGAGGTGGACCGCCTTCTCCCCCTTTACCCCTTCCAGTACACGATTGATACCCCGGGCGGCCATGAGGCCATCCTCCGCGTGCCCCGTAACGTTCGCCTCGTCCACCTGGATCACGTCGGCATCGATGGAGGCAACCTGATCACGGAGGATGTCCGCCAGGGCCATCATCAGCGCTTCCGTATCGCGGTAGTGCTGATCGACCAGCGTCTTCGCAAGCATGTACGGGCTGGTCACGGTGAACTTCTTCGGCTTCGTGGTGAGGCCTTTGAAAAGCGCGTAGTTGCCCGGCAAATCGAGCTGTCCCGCACCGAGCGCTCCCACGACCACGCCGGGAGGCGCGGATCGAAACTTCATCTGCTCGTTCGCACGCCAGGCTTGCAGTTCTGCAAAGCTCAGGTCACGCCGGAAGTTGTCCAGCGGACGCACGAAGAAATCGATCATGCCGTTGGTTTCGGCGTGGTTGATGTCCCAACGGTTGAGCTCGCCATCGGCCACCACGTCGATACCGGCCTGTTCCTGGGTCTGAAGCACGACAATGATGGCATCGCGCAGGGCCTCGCGCGTGCTGTGGACGCGCAACCATAGGGGCGTGGGGTAACTGCCGACGACGGTGGTCTTGATCATGGTGGGTTTCCTGTGTTGATGGACTTTGGGCAAAACTACGGATTACTTCGCCGAGCTAAGGACATAAAGGACCGAAAGGACTTCAGAGACAATCGATGCTGGTATCACTCTTCAATTCCCAACGATTCAAACTTCCAATCCTCAACTGGCGTCATGCTTTCGAAATCAACGTCACCTGCCAGGCCCAGTCCCGCCCCTTGGAGGCTGCTGACATCCACCGCGCCGTTTCGAATGCGCAGACGTCCGCTGTCACCGAAGGGCTCGTAAAGGGTGCTGTTGGCCGACAGCGCCAGGGCGCGTTCCGTCGGCGACAGATGATCCAGCAGTCCCGCATAGTGATGGCCGTTGCGCTCGGCATGGGTGACGCCCAGCGCGCTGGCCACGCACAGATCCTGCTGCAGCGGCACCACGGGCTGGTTGCACAGGTCCTCCGCCGACAGGAAAAAAGCGCCGGGCCGCCCCTGGCTGAGCCGCGCCGCCAGCGCGGCATTGAGAATCGACTTAAACACCCCCTTGCAGTTCTTCGCGCTCACGCCGCGATAGCCGCAGTCGACGGCCCGCTGAAAGGTGTCCACGGCATCGTCGGACTCGTCGATGAGTAAGGGCGGAAAGGCCGAACCCAGCTCGGCCACTTCTTCCCGGGTCACTTCCAGCGCGCGAGCCCGATCGACCGGCTGCTCGAAATACAGCACGCGGGGCCAGAAATTGGCGAGACCGGCATCCTGCGACAGCGTCTCCCACCACGATTTCAGCGCGGCGATGGAAGCAAACTGCTCGTTGCCATCAAGGGTCACCGCATAATCCGCCGGTGCGCACTCGCGCAAGAGGGCGTGAATCGCCGCCAGCCGCGGACCGTCGATGTCCACATTGCCGCTGGCCTTAATCTTGAAATAGTGCACGCCGCCTTCGCGGATCCACGACTCGACCGTGACCGGAAGGCCCTGCACGCGCCGCTCGGCCTCGGGTAGCTCGCTGTCCCGCAGGGCATCGCCCAGACCCACCGTGTGGCGGATGTGAACTGTCGAGGGCGACGCGGGGGCGATGAAGGTCCCGGGTTCAAACCCTTCCAGACCGAGGGCAATGGCATCCGGACGAATACCCAGAAGATTATTGCGCAGCATGGCGTGAAAGCTCGCCCTCGCGCCCTTGCCGAAGGCATCGATCACCGCGCGCTCGTAAAGCGACGAGCCAAACTGCGAGGTGAGTCCGTTGAGTCCGGCTTCGTGGCCCTGGCGCAACACCACCGGGTGCGCGCCGGCCCACACGTCAAAGGGAGAAGCGGCAGCAGACGCCGCATCGCGATAGACCTTGCCCGCGATCCGCACGGCGGCGATCAAGTCGTTGATGTTGTCTTCGAACTTCTTGGCCGGGTCCTTGTCGAACCACTTCGGCGGCAGCATGTCCGCCGCGACGCCGATAACGCTTTTCCCATCGGCCCCCTCCATGACCAGTCGCAAGTGCAGCAAGGGCGCCGCCACCAGCACCGCCTTGCCATAGCGAAAAGGAAGGCGCATGGTGATGTTGCGCAGAAACAACGCATCGTCCGCGATGCGCAGGCGGGGTAAATCCATATGTCCCATAGTCTCTCTCATTTCCAGCGTGAAAATCCAAGCAGAGCCGTTTCACGTGAAAAGGATTCTGCCCAACTGGCGCGTTGTTGTCAAACAGCGCCTGCGTCAACGAAACTCCAGAAGAGTGCGTTTCCTTCCTGGGACTGCATTTATCGCGGGCAGGGATTCAAATTTCCGTCGTTGAGAATTTCGCGAACTCGGGTTCCCGGATGGTGTCTAATGGATCGCTGATCGTGAACATCTTTCCCGGCGGGGCGTTACCTTGATGTGGAAACCCTTTGCCGTCGGTCGGGCATAGAATAGTCATTACCTCAATCACAGGGAGCGTTGCCATGAAACTGCGAATCGGGTGGGTCGTGCTGTTGGCATTGGGCGTGGCGGGTGTCGCGAAGGGGGCCGATCTTCAGTTCCTGGAGCGTTTTGCCCTTGCGAAGGACCGCGCGGAAGTGCTGAAAGAGCTCGTCCCCGGTACGGAGGACTACTACTACTTCAGTTGCCTCCACCTTCAGGAGACGGGCAAGCTGGAAGAGGTCCCGAAACTGCTGGAGGCCTGGGCCGCGCGCTATGGCGAGACGGAGCAGGTCCGAGAGATCCGAAATCGCCAGGCGCTGCTGCGCTATCCCGCCAAGCCCGAGGAGACGCTGGAGTACCTGAAATCCATCTTCGGCTTTTCTTTTGACCACCAGCGCCAGGTGCCCGGCGAGGCTCCCGGCCTGCCCACGGCCCTGGACCCCGCGCTCGTCAGCCGGGAGGGCTTCCTGGAGCGGACGCTGAACAACGCGAACTATCAGGAGACGGTGGAGGGATTTCGTGCCGGGGCCTATGACTGGCTCCTCGCCACGGACCTCTCCCCCGCGCGCCTCCGCAACCTCTTGGCCAAGCTCAGCCTGCCGGATTATCCACGCCTGCCCGAACTTATCGCTAAGGACCTCAATGCGCCGAATAGTGGTAATTTCGGCGAGCTCGGCATTCACAAGCTCCTGACCCGGGAGCAACTCGACGCCCTGGTCGCCCTCAAGCCAGAACTGCTGGACAATACCCAGTTCATCGAGGCCTACCTGCGCCGCCTGTCGCCCGGCAATGACGACGCCAACTGGCAGCGGGACCCAGCAGCCATGGAGGCCTACCTGGAGCGCCTGTGGGACTTCGTGCAACGTCTTGCGCCCGCCCACAACTCGCTGAAGGCCCATGTGCTCTATCACCGACTTGTTTTTGACATGAGTCAGGGCATTTACAACCGCGATCGATTTTTTCAGTACATTAAATTGCCCCGCCGGGCAGACTACACGAACCCCGAGTATCTTACACTGCCCGACAACGCCGTATACCGGGTCGATTTCTCGCTTAACTTTGACGGCGCCACGGGTCTACCTGCCGTGGAATCGGACGAGGACCTGATCGGCTTCTACCTGCGCGCCTTCTTTGAGACCGACACAGACTACGACACCTTCAAGCCGTACATACGTGAGGATTACCTGCGTCGTCACTTCGCCGCCGCGAAGCTCACCCAGGGCAAGGGCGATCTGGAGCGCTGGTACACATGGCTCAATCCCGCCGATGTGGACGAGTTGAAAAATCGCGTCGAGGTGGCCTTTGTGCCGGAAAATCGGGGGCGCTTCGGCATTGACGAGCCTGTCACCCTGGACCTATGGGTAAAGAACGTGGATCGTCTGCTGGTAAAGGTCTTTGAGATCGACACGCGAAATTACTACCAGCAATTCAAACAACCCATCAACACCGCCATCGACCTCGACGGGCTTGTGGCGAATGAAGAGCAGGTCTACACCTACACCGAGCCCCCCCTCACCCGCGTGCGGCGGGAATTCTCCTTTCCCGAGCTGACCGGACGAGGCGTCTGGGTGATCGAGTTCGTGGGCAACGGCACCAGCAGCCGCGCGGTGGTGGCGAAAGGCGACCTGCAATACCTCAGCCGCACCAGCAGCGGCGGACAAGTCTTTACAGTCTTCGACGAAACCGGAACGAAAGTGCCGGACGCGTCCATCTGGTTTTCCGAACGCATGTACACGGCAGACAAGGACGGCGAGCTCACTCTCCCTTTCTCCACGACACCCGGCGAGCAATCCTTACTGTTATGCGCGGGTGACTTCACGACCCTGGCGAATTTTCAGCATGCAGGCGAGAACTATAACCTCGCTGCGGGCTTCCACGTGGATCAGGAATCCCTGCGCGCAGGCACGTCGGCCAAAGTTGCAGTGCGCCCCCTCCTCTATCTCAACGGCACCCCCATACCCCTCTCGCGCTTGAAAAACCCCGTGCTCTCGATTCGCTCCCGCACCCACGACGGCATCGAGAGCAGCCAGCAGATCAGCGACTTTGCCCTGCAAAACAATGAGCTGTCCATCCACGAATTTCGCGTGCCGGAGAATCTGGCACAAGTGACCTTCGCCCTGAATGGCACCCTGGAGAAACTGACCGGCGGCGAGCCCCTGCCGCTGAGCGCGGAACAGGTCATTGCGGTGAACGGCATCCACGCCACACCGCAGACCGCCGCCCTCTTCCTCACGAAGTCGGACGGGGGCTACGGCCTGGAAATGCGCGACAAGAACGGAATGGCCATCGCCGATCGCCTGGTCAATTTTACCTTGAATCACCTCCACTTCACCGATCCCGTGACGGTGGATCTCCAGACCGATAGTGAAGGAAAAATTTCATTGGGGGACCTGAAAGACATCTATCAGGTCAGTGCTTCGTCTCCCGGCTTCATGCCTCAGGCGTGGAATCTGACAAAGCCGGGCGTCACTTATCCCCCCGTGCTCCAGGGCAGCACACGCGAGGTCCTGTATGTGCCCTTGTCGGGTGATGCGCCGGACAAGGCCACGGACGCTGGGTCTCTCCTCGAAATGCGCCAAGGTGTTTACACGGCGGATCGGAGTGACGCCCTCGCCCTGGAAGATGGCTACCTCACCCTGTCGGGCCTTTCGGCGGGCGACTACCTACTGCACATGAAGGCCTCCGGGAGGCGGATCACGGTGTGCGTTACCGATGGCGAGGCCACCGGTGGTTATGTGGCTTCGGCCCATCGCATTCTGGAGACGCCCGCACCTGCCGTGCTCCAGATTCAGCAAGTCAAGACCGATAGCGGCGGCCTGGAGGTGCTAGTGGGCGGGGCCAACGAATTCACGCGCGTCCACGTGGTCTCTACCCGCTTTCTACCGGACCGCTACGCCTATCAACAGTTTAACGTGACCAGACCGCCCTATGCCATGGCGTGGAACCTGAACCAGGGTTATGCGCTCTACACCTCGGGCCGTCAAATCGGCGATGAATTCCGCTATGTGCTGGAGCGCCGCTTCGCCGAGAAGTTTCCGGGAAACATGCTGGAGCGTCCGTCGCTGTTGCTGAATCCGTGGAGCTTCGAAGAAACGCAGGCGGCGCAGGACGCCGCGAGTTCCGGGGAAGCGCCCGTCGCGATTTCGCCCCCGAAGCCTTCCGAGCAGCCAAGCCCGGCGCGGACGGCGGAGATCGGTGAATCCATGCCTGTGATCCCTTTCTCCCCCAGTTTCGATTTCCTCGATGGCGAATCCTCGGCGATCTACAACCTTAAGCCCGACGCCAATGGCCTGGTGGCGGTCCCCGCCGAAGCACTCCAGGGCCGGGGCTTTGTCCAGATCGTCGCCACGGATCCCTTCGCCACGGTGTCATCGTACGCCACGCTGCCCGCGCAGGCCTGGACACCCCGCGATCAGCGCCTGGCGAAGGCCCTGGATCCCGCGAAGTCACTCGTGGAGCAGAAGCGCATTCAGGTGCTGGAGACGGGCACCGAATTGAAGGTGAGTCTCACCGGCGAGGCCAACGTGCAGGTCTACGATTCCGTCCCGTCGGTGATGGCTTTGTTCATGACGCTCAATGGAGACGCCAAACTGGCGGAGTTCAGCTTTCTGTCGCGCTGGCCTAGCCTGAGCGATGCGGAGAAGCGAACCAAGTTCTCCACCTACGAATCCCACGAGCTGAACCTGTTCCTCTACCACAAGGACCGGGCCTTCTTCGATGCGGTTGTTCGCCCTTATCTCGCGAACAAGTACCAGAAGACCTTTATCGATCAGTGGCTGCTGGAGGAAGACCTGAAGGGTTACCTGGAGCCTTGGAAACTCGGGCAGCTTAACCTCGTGGAGAAAATCCTGCTGGCCCGGCGATTCCCCGAGGCCCAGGCCGTGGTCTCGCCTTTCGTGCGCGATGCCCTGGACATGCGACCGCCTAACCCGGAGTATTTCAACACCCTCTTCATGACCGCGCTCTATGGCGGCGCGCTGGGATCCAGGGCAGGGTTCGCGGTGCATGACCTGGTCAGCACGTACAATACTTCGCACTTATATGCCGACGAAAGTATTACGGTCGGCAAGGAAGTGCCCTTCGTGGCCGGTGTTTCCCTTGGGGTCAGTGATGTCGGCGGCGATCCCCTCGGGCGTCCCGGCAATGGCGGCTTTGATCCCAGAGTCGGCATTGAAGCCAATGGGAACGGCACAGACTTTTTTAATGCGGGCGAAGCCAGACCCGAGAAGAAAATGGAAGAAAAAGCAAAACGGCGAGGAGTTGAATCGGATGCCGACGGAAACCGTTCGTCTGGAGTAGACAGGCCGCAAGCGTTACCGGAATTGGTCGATTCGAAAGGTAACCGACAATTCAACTTCGCAACTGGTGGGGCCGCCAATCTGGCCAAAGAGGAAATGCCTGTAGGAATTCTGTTCGATAACTACCGGGCCCTTTACCGCGCGCCCGAAAAAACCAAGGCCCTGCTCGAAAACGATTACTACAAGCTGCCCATCGGCCAGGCAACCTCTGGGCTGATTCCCGTGAATGCCTTCTGGCGCGATTATGCCGAGGCGGATCCGGCGAGGCCCTTCGTGTCCGGTAACCTCGCAGAAGCCGCTTCGAACTTCACCGAAGCCATGCTGGCTCTGGCGGTGCTCGATCTGCCTTTTGAATCGCCGAAGCACGAACAGAGCAGCACGGACGGTTTCTTCACCGTGAAAGCGGGCGGCGCGGCCATCGCCTTCTACAAAGATATTGACGCCGCGCCTTCCGTCGCGGATACGCCCGTACTGGTGAGTCAGAATTTCTTCCGCCAGGATGATCGCTTCCGCTTTGAGGGCAACCAGCAATTCGACAAGTTCGTGACCGGTGAATTCCTCACGGGTGTCGTTTACGGCTGTCAGGTCACGGCGACCAACCCGGCCTCCACGCCCCTCCAAATCGAAGTGCTCCACCAGATCCCCGCAGGCGCGTTGCCCGTGGGCAGCGGTCGCTATACGAAGAGCGAGCGTCTCGGCCTCGACGCCTACAGCACGGCGCGACTGGAGTATTTCTTTTACTTCCCGCAGGCCGGGACCTTCACCCACTTCCCCGTTCACGTAAGCCAGAACGGCCAGTTGCTCGCGCACGCGGAACCGGCTTCCATGGCGGTCGTGGAGGTGCCCACGACGACCGATACCACCTCGTGGGCCTACGTCTCCCAGCAGGGCACGGCGGACGAGGTCATCGCGTACCTGAAGCAGTCCAACCTCAACCGCCTCGATCTTGGGCTCGTGCTCTGGCGGATGAAGGATCAGGCCTTCTACCAGCAGGTGTTGACGCTGCTGAAGGGCCGGGCGATGTATCAGCCGGATTGCTGGGCCTATGCGGTCCACCACAACGACGCAGATGGACTAAAAACCTTCCTCCAGTACCGGGAAGACTTCATAGCCCAGACAGGCCCCAGCTTCGAGAGCGCCCTGCTGACCATCGTGCCCGTGGAGCGAAAGACCTACCAGCACATGGAATTCGTGCCGCTCATCAATCCCCGGGCCCACCACCTGGAGGGCAAGTGGATGATCACCAACGCCCAACTGGAGCAGCAGTACAACGCCCTGCTGAACGTGCTGGCTCATCGCACCGCGCCGCGTCAGGAGGATCTGCTCGCCCTGACCTATTACCTGCTCCTGCAGGATCGCGTCGGCGAGGCCATGGCCTACTTCGAGCAGGTGCAGCCGGAGGCGCTGCCCACGCGCATCCAGTATGACTACCTTCAGGCCTACCTCGCCTTCTACCGTGAAGATCCGTCGTCGGCGGCCACCATCGCCGCGCAGTACAAGGATTATCCCGTGGACGCCTGGCGCGAGCGCTTCGCCGCCATCGTGGCACAGGCCAGCGAAATCGTCGGGGCCAATACGCCCGCGACGGATAAGCAACCCGGACAGGACGCCCTCGCCGCGCAAGAGCCCCAGCTCGATCTGGAGGTGAAGGAGGACTCGCTCCTCATTCGCTACGGCAACCTGAAGTCATGTGTGCTCAGCTTCTACCCCATCGATCTGGAAATGCTCTTCACCCGGAGTCCCTTCGCCCTCGCCGACACCAACGTGGTCGCAGGTGTGAAACCCGTGGCGACGCTCACGGTCACCTTCGACACCGCCCAAAGCCAGACTGCAGTGTCCCTCCCCGCCGAGTTCGCCGCGCGCCATGTCATTGTGAAAGCGGAAGCGGGCGGCATCAACCGTTCCGGCATTCGCTACGCCAGCAGCCTGGTCGCTCAGTTGATCGAGCGCTACGGCCAGGTACAGGTCACCGGCAAAGCCGACGGCAAGCCCTTGCCGAAGGTATACGTCAAGGTATTCGCCCAGATGCAAAGCGGCGAGACCGTCTTCTACCGCGATGGCTACACCGACCTCCGGGGCCGCTTCGACTATGCCTCCTCCAGCACGCTGGACATTGCCCAGGTGAAGCAATTCGCGATCCTGGTCATCAGCGAGGAGGCGGGCGCCCGGGTGCTCACGGCGGCCCCGCCCGCGCGGTAGTAAAAAACTCAACCCGGGGTGCCACCCGCACGCGGGCCGCCTGAGGCGGTCGGTAGCTTGCGGGTGAGCTGACCCGATGCAATTGAGAGATCTTAATATGCTTACAACGACTGTGCGTTGAGGTCGCAGGAAATTCGCAAGGTATTTCGTCTCAGCGATACACCCGTAAACTTAGTCGCTGGGGCTCCTGCGTGTACGGGTGGCACCCAGTCTTGCTCTTTCATCGACTAAGACCTGCGGTCCCACGCTCAGGGTCCTCAAAAGTGTTTACTCCGCCGCCGGATCGCGTATAATCCCACTACAACCTATTGTGGTATCGACGGTCTACGTAAGCGGATATATGGTCAAAGAGCGACTCGACATTCTGGTGCAACAGCAGGCGGGGGTATCCCGCTCCAAGGCGCAGGGACTGATTCAGACCGGGCAGGTCTTCGACGCCTCCGGCAACAAGCTGGACAAGCCCGGTCTTCGGGTGGACAGCGAATTCGCCCTCGAAATTCGCGAACAGGCCCGATTCGTGAGCCGGGGCGGCGACAAGCTGGCCGCCGCCTTCGAAAACTTCCCCTTTGTCGTGGCGGGGCATGTCTGTATCGACGTGGGCGCGTCCACGGGCGGCTTCACCGATTGCTGCCTCCAGCAGGGCGCGACCAAGGTCTATGCGGTCGATGTGGGCTATGGCCAACTCGCCTGGGACCTCCGCCAAGATCCCCGCGTGGTGGTGATGGAGCGCTGCAACGTGCGCAATCTCACGCGGGACATGCTCGACGAGGCCCCCACCCGCTTTGTTGCGGATTGCTCCTTCATCTCGCTGAAGATCGTGCTGCCGCCCCTCATGCCGGTGCTGGGCGAAGCGCCCGAAGGCATCGTGCTGATCAAGCCCCAGTTTGAAGCGGGCAAGGGCCAGATCGGCAAGGGCGGCGTGGTGCGCGATGAGGATGTGCGCCAGCAGACTGTGGACGATGTATGCGCCGTGGCCCGGGGACTGGGCTTTCAATCCATCGACGTGATCCCCTCGCCCCTCACCGGGCCCGCGGGCAACAAAGAATTTCTGGCCTGGCTGCGCGATTTTGCACCGGCGGAGCCGATTCCATGCTAGCCACCCTGCGCATACAGAATTACGCCCTGATTGACACCGTCGAGATCGACTTTCAACGGGGCTTCAATGTCCTGACCGGCGAAACCGGCGCAGGCAAGTCGATTCTCATCGGTGCGCTCAATCTGGTGCTTGGCGCTCGGTCCACGGGCGATGTGCTCCGCGCCGGTTCGGAAAAAGCCCAGATCGACGCCATCTTTCTGCTGCGCACGCCGAAAAAGCGCCTTAAGGCCCTGCTCAAAGAGCACGAGATTGTGCTGGAAGGCGACGAACTCCACCTCTCCCGAACCATCTCCCGCGATGGACGGACCAAAGGCTATATCAACGGGGCCATGGTGCCCATTGCGGTATTGTCCGACATCGGGGATGAGCTGGTGGACGTTCACGGCCAGCACGATCACCAGTCCCTGCTCCGCGCGGATCGCCAACTGGACCTCCTCGACGCTTTCGGCGGTACCGAGGCGGCTGCGCAGGCCCTTCGCGGGCAAGTCGAGACCTACCGCGATATCGAGCGTCGCATCGAGGCGCTGGAGAGCGATGATCGGGACCGTACCCGCCAGATGGAGTTTCTCCGCTTTGAAGTGAACGAGATCGACGAGGCGGCCCTGGAGCCCGGGGAAGATGAAACCCTGAAGGCCCGGATTAACCTCATTACCAATTCAGAAACGATCTTCGAGACCGCCCAACGGGCCTACGCCCTGCTTTACGAAGAAGACGAGATTGCCGTGATCGACCGCCTCGCTTCCGTCGGGCGCGATCTGGATGAACTGGCGGCGATTGACGAGCGCTTTGCTCCCCTGGCCGGTCAATTGGCCGAGGTGCAGGCGGCGGTGGACAATATCGCGGCCGAATTGCGGGTTTACACGGCCGAAATGGAGTTCGACCCCCAGGAACTGAACGAGTTGAACCGGCGCAGCACCCTTATCGGAGCCCTGCGCCGGAAGTATGGCGCCACGATCGCCGATGTGCTCGCCTATCGCGAGAAAGCCTGGGCGGATTTAAGCGGTTATGAGAATCGCGACGAGCAACTGCTCAGCCTGAAGCGCGAATCGACCGCCCTGCTGGCAACCATCACCGAGGCGGGCGGAAAACTCAGCGCCGCGCGGCAGAAAGCCGGCAAAAAACTGGAGAAGGAAGTCACGGCTTCGGTGCAGGAACTGGGGATGAAGGGGGCCCGCTTCGAAGCGCGCATCGAGAGCGTCCCTCTCAGTCTCTCCGGTTTCGACCGCGCCACCTTCCAGTTGGCGGCCAACCAGGGCGAATCCATGAAGCCCCTGAAGCAGGTGGCCTCGGGCGGCGAAATGTCCCGCATCATGCTGGCCATCAAGACGGTCCTGGCGGGTGCGGACACAATCCCCACGCTCATCTTCGATGAAGTGGACGCGGGCGTCGGCGGCGACGTGGCCCGCAAAGTGGCCCAGAAGCTCCAGTCCATCGCCTCGTCCCATCAGGTGCTGTGCGTGACCCACCTGGCCCAGATCGCGGCCGTGGGCGATGTGCACTTCACGGTGGCCAAGGCGAGCGGAAACGGGCGCACGCGCACCGACGTGACCGCTATCGAAGCCGAGTCGCGGGAAAAAGAAATTGCACGCTTGCTGGACGGTTCCGTGTCCAGCGTGAGCCTGGAACATGCTCGGGCCCTGTTGTCGGGAAAGTGTTGATTCGAAAAGAGGCGCAATGGACGTTGCCCGGATAAAGATCGGGGTCATGGGTTCGGCCGGCGGTGAAATGGCCGACGAGCTTATCGCCAAGTGCGAGCGTATTGGACAGGCTATCGCGGAAGAAGGGTGCGCCATTCTCACCGGGGGCTGCCCCGGTCTTCCCCACCACGCCGTTATCGGCTGCAAGCGCGCGGGCGGCCTCACCATCGGCATCTCCCCCGCCATCAGCTTCGACGAGCACGTGGGGCGCTATGGCTCGCCGACCGATCACCTCGACGTGCTCATCTACACCGGCAGCGGTCTCATGGGGCGCGAAGTCACCGGCATCCGCAGTTGCGACATCGTGCTCATCGTGGGCGGGCGCTCGGGCACCCTCGGCGAATTCGCCATCGCCTACGACGAAGGTCGCCTCATCGGCGTGCTCACCGGCACCGGTGGCGTGGCGGATCACGTGGACGATTTTCTCCCGATTATCAAGAAAAAAACGGGGTCGCGAATACTCTTCGACGAAGACCCCGAGTCGTTGGTACGGCGGTGCGTGGCTTCCTATCGGGAGGACCGTCCCATTATCAGTCAGCGAGAGGCATCGATATGAGAATCACATCCTACGGCGGCGCGGAAGAGGTAACCGGAAGCAAGCACTATCTGGAGATCAACGGCGCCCGTATCCTCCTCGATTGCGGCATGTTCCAGGGGAAGCGCAAGGAGGCGGAAGAAAAAAACCGGAGGGTGAACTTCGACATGGACCGGCTGAACGCCGTCATCCTGAGTCACGCCCATATCGACCACAGCGGTCTCCTCCCCATGCTCGCCAAGTTCGGCTATCGCGGCGTGATCTACGCCACGCCCGCCACGCGCGACCTCTGCGCCGTGATGCTGCAGGACAGCGCCCGGATCCAGAAGCGGGACGCGGAATGGCTTTCGAAGAAGCACATGACTTTCATTCCGCCGCTCTATACCGAAGATGACGCCCGGGAAGTCATCAAGCGCTTCGTTTCCATACCCTATGAAGTTCGCTTCCCCGTCATGCCAAACGTGTTTCTGACCTACCACAATGCGGGCCACGTGCTCGGCTCGGCCATGGTGGAGCTGGACTATGAAGAGCAGGGAAAGCGGCGCAAGTTCATCTTCAGCGGCGATATCGGCCGGAAAAACATGGCGATTCTGGAAGATCCCTGGGTGCCGGGTCCTGCGGATGTGGTGATGATGGAAAGCACCTACGGCGATCGCGACCACGATTCCATGGAGCGCATGGAGGTAAAACTCGCCCAGTATATCAATGAGACCGTGGACCGGGGCGGCAAAGTCATCGTGCCGGCTTTTGCGCTGGAGCGCGCTCAGGAAATGGTCTACGCCCTGAAGCGTCTGGAGGCCGAGGGACTCATTCCCGAGATTCCGGTGATCGTGGACAGCCCGTTGACCGTGAACATCACGGAAGTTTTCCGCCTCCACACGGAGTCCTTTGATGAAGAATTCCGCCGCGCGATGAGCGAGAACGGCGATCCCTTCATGACGAAACGGATACGCTATATCCGGACCGTGGAGGAATCCATGGAGATTAACAAGCTCGAAGGGCCGGCCATCATCATCTCCGCCGCGGGCATGTGTGAGCACGGGCGCATTCTCCACCACCTCAAGAACCACTGCACGAATCCGAAGAACACCATCATGATCATTGGATTTCAGGCAAAGAATACCCTGGGCCGGCGGATCGTGGAGCGCTCGCGCCGGATCCGCATCTTTGGCATCGATTATGATCTCAACGCCCACGTGCGTATCATGAATGAGTTCAGCGCCCACGCCGGACGCCGGGAGTTGATCGAGTTTGGCTCGCGTTTCAGAGATTGCGCGGAGCAGGTGCTCCTGGTCCACGGCGAACCCGAGGGAATGAAATCCCTCCAGGGCGCGTTGCATGATGCGGGCGTCAAGAAAGTCGTGATTCCCCGTGAAGGCCAGACGCTGGAAGTCTGATAGTAACTGCGAGGTGAAGCCATGGAAAATGAAACTCTGAAAGCCGCCCGCCTGAGCGTCGAGATTGGCGACTTCGCGGGCGCACGGGAGCATCTGAAAACCCTGCTTGCCAAGGGCGAAGCCGCAAAAAATCCAGAGGCCCTGTACTTATTCGGCCGCACGTTCTTCGAGAAGGACAAGGCCACCGCACGCTATTTCTTCGAATCGGCCCTGGCGCTGAAACCGGATTATCAGGAGGCCGGACAATACGAGGCGCGCTGTGGCTCTTCACTGGAGGATCTGGAGAGTTTTGCGGACGAACGCCATCCCGCGTGTCCCACCTGCAAGTTGCATTACCGCGACCATGAACCCTATTGCCCCTACTGCGGCGCCTCCATGGAAGACATCCCCGGCAAGAACGACTCGCTGGAAGAGCAATTGAAGGAGGTCGGCAAGGACGTAATCGACGCCTTCATGGAGTTTTCCGAACGGGAAGACGTAAAGGCGGCCAAGGAGAAGATCACCGCGGCGGGCAAGCAGGCCTATGTGAAAGCCAAAGAGTTCAGCGAAAGCGAGCAGGCCCAGGAACTGAAAGCGACCGCCAAAGCCATTGGTATCGTGGCGGCGCGCAAGGCGAAGGCCATCGGCGCCCGCAAAGATGTCCAGGCGGTGAAAGAAAAGGCCACGACCATCGGGCAGGAGGCGGCGGAAAAGGCCAAGGCCTTCAGCGAACGCGAAGATGTGAAGGAGGTCGTGGAGAAGGCCGGCGAGACGTCAAAAAACATCCTGATGCGCACGGCGCGCTACGCGGGCGAAGAAGTGGCGCGCATCCGGGCGGCGGAGGGTGGCCTGCGCGCCTGGCTGATCGGCAAATGGCTGATGATTCTGCTGGTGGTGTTGCTGACGATCAATTGGATTTTTGGGGATTAAAGATAGACTACTTCAATTGTGAACATGTTGGTTCGTCACCAAGAATCACAATCGTGTCGGAGTCTTACCCCCCTCCCCCCCCCCGCAAGCGGGGGGATCAAGAGGTTTACTCCAACAGGTAGGGTTCCCCCCGCTTGCGGGGGCCAGGGGGGGCAGCACCTCGACTTGCGCAGGCCGAACGCTTGCCCAATGGATCGGCGCCCCTCGCCCTACCGCCCTTTCATCGCGTCAAACATGGCAATCGCCTGATTGACAAATCCCTGGACCTGACTTAACTGCGCCTCATCCAGTTCTTCGGCAAGACGTTCCAGACTCGCATTGAGCGCCCGCGCCTGGGCGCCATTGTGACTGTCCATGCTGTAGATCTCGTCGCTTTGGCCCAACGCGTCGAACTCCCGCACCAACTCCTCCGCCATCACCTGACTTGCCAGGACGCGGTTCTCATTCGTGAGCCCCGGCGCCAGCATGTTCATCTGTCCGTCCACCAACCGCTCGTAGAGCATCTGATCGGCCACCGGCTCATACTCATCCCACGCCGTCAGCTCCTCCGGACTGAGAAACTGGGCCAGCTCGTCGCGCATGGCGCCTTTCATCGCTTCGATTCGGGCGTAGAAGGCCTTCGCCGTCTCGTTCTTTGCGCCCATCGCGGCGCCCGTCTCGCGCTGCATGGCCAGCATGTGCGCGGCTATGGCGTCTTTCAAGGAGGCGCGCACTTCGGGCGTCAGTTGGAGTTCGTCAAAGAGCGACTGGTAGGTCATCTCCGCCATCATATTGAGTTGGGCCGTGGCGACGCGATCTTCCAGATCCACATTGGGGACGGCGTCAGGGGTCGGCGGGGCCGGGGGCGTGGACTCCGGTGCGGGTGGGTCAACTTCCACGGGTGGAGCAACCTGCGGCTCGGGAGACGCGAGCATCGGGGCGGGTGCGACCTCGTTCTTCTCGTGCGCCTGCCGTTGGGCCACCTCTTCCTCCAAATTGGAGAGTAGCGCCTGCACCTTCTCCAGCTCCTGCTCCGCGTGTTTCGCGCGCGACTTCTCCGCATTGATTCGTACATTGTATGCAAAGCCGCCAACGATCAGCACCAGAACAAGTGCTATCCATCCGGCGTATTTGATGAAATTGTTCATGGGGAGCCTGCCTTTCTCCACCGACACGCTGGCGGCGGTTTGTGGTACCGGAATAAAAGCATAGCACGTCAAGGCGAGCAGCGGAAGATTTTCGAACGGTATTGTGGGCATGGTCCACACCGGCAAAGCGCGCCCCACTCCTATTCTTTCTCTTGTTGCTCCTCACCCATCGGAGTTGGCCGCCAATATCGGCGACGTACACTGACCTGCGCAATAAGCCATATCGGACAGGACGGGGATGCTACCGGAACAGTCGCCACGCACGCTGGAAAGTTTTCTTCCGGAGGGCGACCGCCGTATTATTCCGCGATTCTGGCCACATCCACTTCCACGGCCAGGTGCTGGGTGCCGCCGCCGAGGATCACGCCGCGGACGGGACTGACTTCATCGTAGTTCCGGCCCCAGGCCACCGTGATGTGTTCGACGGACGGCAGGCAGTTGTTGGTGGGATCGAGATCGACCCAACCCGCGCCGGGGGTGTAGAGGGAAAGCCACGCGTGGGATGCCTGTGCGCCGACGTAGGCGTGGCCGGAGTCGGCATGCTTCGGGGCCACATAGCCGCTCACGTAGCGCGCGGGCAGGCCGAGCGCGCGGAGGCATCCGATCTGGAGGTGGGCGAAATCCTGGCAGACGCCGCGACGCTTTTCCAGAATCTCCTCCACGGGCGTGGTGACGGTGGTGGCGTTCGGGTCGTAGGCGAACTCTTTGAAGATCCGGGTCATGAGGTGGGCGGCCGCTTTCAGCAGGGGCGTACCGGGTGAGAAAGACTCGCGCGCGTAGTCCCGAAGCGCGGTTGATACCGCCACGGTCTCCGCGGGATAGGTGAATTGGAGCGCATCGTGGGTATCGGGGTCCCTGCTCTCGCGAACCAGGCGCAGGGCCTCCTCCCAGGGAGCTGTGGAGGCCGGGTCAACCGTAAGCACCGGGTTCAGGCGCACTTCACTGCGGGCTGTGATTTCGAGCACGTCGTGCTGTTCCTGCACTGTGAAGAATATGACTTCGTTGCCATAGAAATCCCGGCTCCGCTGGCCGAAAACGGCGGGCACCGGCTCGACTGCGAGTTGGGAACGAAGGCACTCCTGCCCGGCACAGGTACGGGGGGTCAGGTAGACGCGGTTGTAACCAATGGGCACTTTGCCTTCGTACTTGTATTTGGTGCTATGGGTGATTCGGTACTTCATTGGCCCTCGGGGAATTGAGAATTGTGAATTATGAATAGAGAATTAAGAATCACGCATTGGAACTGGGAACGGTGAGAGGCGCGGAGTATTCTTCGCTTTCCCTCAAATACTTCATTCACTATTCTGAATTCACTATTCACCATTCTCATCTCAGTTCTTCCAGTGGCCGCGCGGGAGCCGTGTGGATGAAATAGCGCTGCTCCAGCAGGTCGGCAAACTTCGGAAGTTCCGCGTGGAGTCTCAAGAGCAGCGCATGGAGTCCTTCCCGAACGCCGTCCTCGTCGGCCTGGGCCAGATCATTGGCGTCGGCCGCCCGGATTTCGGTGTTGATACGTTCGATGATGCGCTCTTCGCTGTTAAAGAGGCCCGCGCCACCGGCTTTGGGCAGGCGCTTCACATGCTTGATGAGCTGGTTCAATTGATAGGCGACCGAACGGGGATTCGTATCGTCGCACACGAGAAGATCGATGACCGGCGCCGCCTGAAACACGGAGCCATAGCGGGCCCGGTAGGTCATGGGGCTGTCACAGATGGCCAGCAACGACTGGAGCAGGGCCTCCTCGTGTTCGGTGGCCCGTTCCAGAGTCTGAAACACGACGTTGGTGGTCTGGCTGCTTCGTTCGAGGCGTCGTCCCATATCCAGAAAGACCTGACCGGATTCCCGGGTCATGTTCTCACTCAGCAGTCCACTGAAGGCCGCAAATCCCCTCACGAGCTGGTTCATCGCGTAGAGTGCCTCACCCAGGCCCGGCCGCGTACGGCGCTCCTGCAACTGCATGAACTCCAGTGTAAAGCTGTTCAGGATTCGCCAGTCATCTTCGGAAAAGCGCTCCCGCACGACCCACGCCGTGCGGCGGATCGCCATGATATTGCTGACCACGGTGTTGGGCTGCTGCGCGTTGAACACCGCATCCAATATCACCGTCTGCACACGATCCAGAGAGGCGAGCCAGTCATAGGCGCCTTTTTCATCGCTCGCCTGCCGGGTCCACATGGCGCTCATCTGCTCGTCGGCCTGCTTGCCGAAGAGTCCCCTCGGCGCGGCGCGCAACAGCGAGCGCAACTCACCGATACTGCGGTAGCCGGCTTCGTCCGTGCACTGATTGAGCAGATAACGCAGGAAACGCACCGTAGCCTCGGCCCGCTCGCAATAGCGGCCCAGCCAGAGGAGATTCTCCGCCAGGCGGCTGGACAAGTTGCCCGGGGAGCGCCGGATCACCAGGGGCACACCGCGATCCTGAAGGAGACTCCGGAAGGGCGTCTCCCCTTCCGTCATCACCCAGATATCCTTGCTTCCGCAACCCTGCTGCATCGATATATCGAAGATGTCGTCTTTGGGGCTGACGCGCGCGAGGCCCCCGGGCAATACGCGAATGCTGTCCCGCGTTTCGCCGCCCACGGCATAGACACGCAGCACCAGACTGTTTGGCACCAGGTGTTCCCCCGTAAACACGGGCGCGGTTGACGGCGACACGGGCTCCACGGAGACAAAATCATGGGGGCGTTCGCGCCAGTTGGCCCGCCACCGATCCCGTTCCAGTTCGGACATCTCACCGGGCTTGATGGCGTGAATGGCGCCGGTTGCAAAGGCCGGCAGAAGGCGGAGGGACTCAAAATGGTTCTCCATCCACGCGCGATCCTCGGCGAAGGCGCCCCAGCGTGCGGGCACCGAGGGCAGGGAAAGATCGCCGCCGGTGAGATGGCGGGCGACGGCGGGCAGAACGGCCGCGAGGGCGGGAACTTCCAGCATGCCGCTGCCCACGGCGTTGCATACCGCCACATTACCACTGCGCACCGCCTGAAGCAGTCCAGCGAGGCCCAGGGTCGAGTCCTTGCGAAGCTCCAGAGGATCACTGAAGGCGTCGTCGATGCGCCGGAGCAGCACATCGACCTTTCGCAGCCCCTGAATCGTCTTCAGGTATACATGGTTGTCGCGCACGGTGAGGTCCGCGCCTTCCAGCAGATTGATTCCCAGATAGCGCGCCAGATAAACATGTTCGAAGTACACTTCATTCAGGGGGCCGGGCGTGTGCAGAACGATGGTCGGGTTGGGGGCGCCGCCCGGCGCCATCTCCCGCAGGGTGGTGTGAAATGCTTCGTAGAAAGCGGCGAGCCGCTCCACCTTTCCTTCGGAGAAGAGGTTCGGAAAGGTCTGGGCCATGACGACCCGATTTTCCAGCGTGTAGCCCGCGCCCGAAGGGGCCTGGGTCCGATCACTGTAGACCTTCCATTGGCCGGAGGCATCTCGGACCAGGTCCACGGCATAGCGTGCGATGTGGCCATGGCGCGCCGGTGGGATGCCATGGCAGGCCCGGTGAAACTGGGGGTTCGCGTAGACAAATTCTCTGGGCAGCACACCGTCGCGGACGAGGTTTCCGGGGCCGTAAACATCGGCCAGGATCTGGTTGAGCAGGTGCAGGCGCTGGCGCACGCCCCGTTCTATATGAGCCCACTCCTCCACCGGCAACACCACGGGGAGCACATCCAGGGCCCACGGTCGATCCATGCCCTTGGCGTCGCTGTACACGTTGTACGTAATACCGTGCTGGCGGACCATGTCTTCCGCCTGTCGGCGACGTTCCGAGAGGGCCGAGGAGGGCAACTCGCCCAGGACTTCCGTGATCCATTGCCAGTGCGGACGGATCTTGCCGAGCGGATCCAGCAGTTCGTCGTTGGATCCGGCGACCGTGCTGTATTCCTGTATGAGGCTGTTCAACGTCCCACTTGGCGACTTCGCCCAACGGCTTCCTTGCTCTTGAAACATGCTCTTTCCCAGTACCCGTTGCACACAAAGCTCTAACCCGTCTACGGAGCAAGGTTTGTGCCATCAAATTGCACTGGCACAGTACTTGCTCTATACCGTCGAAGTCAATGTGCCCGCTACTTCCGGGAAGTCGGGCCCGATTATGGGCCGGGTCCGCACGCCGGAGCGGTTTCGCACTGATTATCAACGTTTTTGCCCCTATTTTTAAACGTTGTACTCCGATTTACCCCGTGAATCGGGCACAGGAAGAGAGCTGATTGTATGGGCGTTCGCGTCGCGTTGCATCACCGAACAAGCTACGAATACGACCGTTTGGTAAGATTGTCCCCCCATATTGTAAGATTACGGCCCGCGCCACACTGCCGGACCGCCGTCAGCAGCTATACCCTGAAGGTCCAGCCCCGCGAACATTTCCTGAACTGGCAGCAGGATCCCCATGGCAACTATCTTGCTCGTCTGGTCTTTCCCGAGCCGGCCGATTCCCTCATTGTAGACGTGGACCTCGTGGCCGAACTCGCGGTAGTCAATCCTTTCGATTTCTTCCTCGACGACTATGCCAACACCTATCCGTTTTCTTATGACGAGGCAACGGCCAAAGATCTGGCCCCCTACCTGCTCATCCAGCCTCCGGGCACCCTCATGTGCAAGTATCTGGCAAGCGTCCCCCGGGAAAAGCAGCAGATCATCGACTACATTGTCGCGGTGAACCATCGCCTGAGCCAGGATATCGAGTATCGGATTCGCATGGAGCCGGGGGTTCAGACCTGCGAGGAGACCCTGAAGAAACGCAGCGGATCCTGTCGCGATTCCGCGTGGCTCATGGTTCAGATCCTTCGCAACCTCGGTCTGGCGGCACGCTTCGTGAGTGGCTACCTCATTCAGTTGGTGCCGGACGAAAAACCGCTGGAGGGTCCGGCGGGTGCGACCCAGGATTTCACCGATCTCCATGCCTGGGCTGAAGTTTACCTCCCCGGCGCCGGCTGGGTGGGTCTCGATCCTACCTCGGGGTTGCTTGCGGGCGAGGGGCATCTGCCCCTGGCCTCCACCCCGGACCCGGTTTCCGCCGCCCCCATCACCGGTAGCACGGGCATCGCCGAGACGACGTTTACCTTCGACATGTCGGTCCGTCGGGTCTACGAGTCTCCCCGTGTGACCAAGCCCTTTTCACCCGATCAGTGGATCCACATCGACACCCTGGGCCAGACCGTCGATCAGAAACTGGAGCGGCTCGGCGTTGGCCTGACCATGGGCGGCGAGCCCACCTTCGTCGCGGCGGAAGATCGCGAGAGCCCCATGTGGCATGGCGAGGCGCTGGGCGAGGGCAAGTACAACCTGGCTTTCCAGCTTTTTGAGCGGCTGTGTAAGCGCTTTGCCCAGGACCCCCTCCAGCATCTGGGCCAGGGGAAATGGTACCCTGGCGAACCCCTGCCCCGGTGGTCCATGGACTCTTACTGGCTCGACGACGGCACGCCGCTCTGGCGCGCTCCGCGTTGGCTGGCCAACCCCCTTCGGGACTATGGAATTACCGCGGATCACGCGGAGCTTTTTGGCGAGCACCTGACGCGCGTGCTCGGCGTGGATCCCTCATACCTGATTCCGGGCTACGAAGACGCCTTTTACTACCTCTGGAAAGAGCGGCGCCTGCCGGTCAACACCGATCCCTTTGACAGCAAACTCGATGATCCGGTAGAGCGGAATCGTCTCGCCCAGATCTATGAACAGGGCCTGGACAGCGTAACCGGCCTGGTGCTCCCGATTCGCGTGGAACCACGCGACGGCAACCTGGCCTGGAAAAGCGGCACCTGGCACCTTCGCTCGGAGCGTCTCTACCTGCTGCCGGGCGACTCTCCCATGGGGTTCCGTTTGCCGCTGGATGCCCTGCCCTACGAGCCCGAGCTCGCGCGACACCAGGTTTTCGAGCGCGATCCGATGGGGGCGCCCCCGCGAAACGCCATCGCACCCTTCCGGGTCGAAGGCCCACCCGGACGCGCCCACGCGCGGATGGAGCAGAACATTCTTCTGGAGGGTTCCGAGCAATGGGCGCCCGTCATCCGCACGGCCCTTTGCGTCGAACCGCGCAAGGGACGGCTTCACATCTTCATGCCGCCGGTGGAAACGGCGGAGGCCTACTTTGCCCTCGTCCGCGCGGTGGAAGAGACCGCCGCCGCACTCGAAATGCCGGTCATCATCGAAGGCTACTCCCCGCCCTTCGATCCGCGCCTCTCCCATTTCAGCGTCCAACCCGACCCTGGTGTGGTCGAAGTCAACATCCACCCGGCGAAGAATTGGGGGCAGTTGAAGGAGTTCACCACCACGCTCTACGAGGAGGCCCGCCAGTGCCGTCTCAGTGCGGAGAAATACGGCATCGATGGACGGGCCATGGGCACCGGAGGCGGATGCCACATCGTACTGGGCGGGTCCACGCCGGCGGAAAGTCCCTTTCTGCGTCGCCCCGATGTACTCCAGAGTATGCTGAATTTCTGGAACAATCACCCGAGTCTTTCCTACCTCTTCAGCGGCAACTTCATCGGGCCGACCTGCCAGGCCCCCCGCATCGACGAGGCCCGGAACGATCTGGTCTCCGAGCTTGAAGTCGCCTTTGAGCATCTCCGCGGCGTGGAGAACCCACCCCCCTGGCTGGTGGACCGGGCCTTCCGCAATATCCTGGTGGACGTTACCGGAAATACCCACCGGACCGAATTCTGTATCGACAAACTCTTCTCCCCGGACTCTTCCCGGGGGCGCCTTGGACTGCTGGAGTTGCGCGCCTTCGAGATGCCACCCCATCCCCAGATGAATCTGCTGCAGCAGTTACTGATCCGCAGTCTTGTTGCGACGTTCTGGGAGCGGCCCTATGATTTTCCGCTGGTTCGCTGGAACACCGCGCTACATGATCGCAATGTGCTTCCCTATTTTGTCTGGGAGGATTTTAAAGACGTGCTGCTGAACCTGCGTCGCCAGGAGATTCACTTCGAAGACGAGTGGTTCTCGCCCCAATTCGAGTTTCGATTCCCACTCTATGGTGAAGTGGCCAAAGCGGGGGTCCATCTCGAGTTGCGTGGTGCGCTCGAACCCTGGCATGTGCTCGGCGAGCAACCCGGCGCCGGGGGTACCACCCGATTTGTCGACAACTCGCTTGAACGTGTCCAGCTTCGCGTGCGCGGGCTGATCGACAGCCGCCACAAGGTCGCCTGCAATGGCGTGGAGGTACCGCTCCATCCCACCGGCACGGCCGGCGAGTTTGTTGCCGGCATCCGCTTCAAGGCCTGGTCCCTGCCTAATGGCATGCATCCCAACGTGCCCACCCATGCGCCCCTGGTTTTCGACCTGCTGGACACGTGGAACGAGCGCTCTCTGGGCGGCTGCACCTATTGGCCGGCCCACCCCGGCGGCCGCAATTACGAAACCCACCCGATCAATGCCTACGAAGCGGAGTCCCGCCGCGAGGCCCGATTCAGCCCGATCGGGCATACCCCGGGCCACATGAAACTCAAGCGTGCGGAATGCTGCGCGGAATACCCGTGGACCCTGGATCTCCGGAGGGATTTCACGCCCCCCTGACTACCCCTCAATAACGCAACAAAAGTCTGAACGCAATTCACCCCTGTGCGAAACACGATTCCTTTAATTCACCCAAAGAAGGATACAACCCATGAAGATTCTCGACGTCTATGAGACCGAGGGCTTTTTTGACGAGATGCTCGATAACACGGGCGCGCCGCGCTCCGGCATGAAAAATATAGTGGAGAAACTTGTTTCCATCAGTAAGGAAGATTTTGTGAAGCGCCAGCGCAGCGCGGAGCGCACCCTGCGCGAGCTCGGAATCACCTTCACGCTGAAAACGGAAGACGGAAATACGGAGCGTATTTTCCCCTTCGATCTGATACCCCGAATCATCCCGGCCGCGGAGTGGAACTGGATCGAGCAGGGGCTCAAGCAGCGAATCTTCGCGCTGAACGCCTTCCTCCAGGACATCTATAACGACCAGAAGATTCTCAAGGACAAGGCCATTCCCGAGACGCTGGTCAAGTCCTCGGCGGGCTTTCGCAAGGAATGCATCGGCCTTAAGCCGCCGCGGGGCATCTGGGCCCACGTGACCGGTACGGATCTGGTTCGCGATAAGGACGGCCAGATTTACGTGCTGGAAGACAACTTGCGCTGTCCCTCCGGCGTGTCCTATGTGCTTGAGAACCGCGACATCATGAAGCGGACCCTGCCGAACTTCTTCGGCGTCGGCAAAGTGCGCCCCGTGGAAGAGTATCCGAGCAAGCTGCTCGAGATGCTGCTCCACCTTGTGCCCGAAGGCGTGGAGCGCCCCACGGTGGCCGTGCTTACCCCCGGCATCTACAACAGTGCCTACTATGAGCACTCGTTCCTCGCGCACCAGATGGGTGTGGAACTGGTCGAGGGTCGCGACCTGGTCGTCATGGATGGCTACGTGAAGACCCGCACGACCCGGGGCTTCCGGCGCGTGGACGTCATCTACCGACGCATTGATGACGATTTTATCGACCCTCTCTGCTTCCGACCCGACTCCTGCCTGGGAGTGCCCGGTCTGATGGACGTCTATCGTGAAGGGCGGGTCGCCCTGGCCAACGCCCCCGGTACCGGCGTTGCCGATGACAAGGTCATTTACGCCTACGTTCCCCAGATCATCAAGTACTACCTGGGTGAAGAGGCCATCATTCCCAATGTACCGACCTATCTCTGCGACAACCCGGAGGACCTCGGCTACGTCTGCGACAATCTCCAGCACCTGGTGGTGAAACCGGCCAACGAGTCCGGCGGAGCGGGCATCATGGTGGGTCCCCATGCGACCCGTCTGGAGCACGACGCCTACCGGGAACAGATCAAGCGCAATCCGCGCAATTACATCGCCCAGCCGACCCTGAGCCTGTCACGCCTTCCCACGCTCTGCGAGGACGGCTTCGAAGGGCGTCATGTGGATCTGCGTCCCTATGCCCTCTATGGTGAAGACCAGTATGTGCTTCCGGGCGCCCTCACACGCGTCGCCCTGAAGAAGGGCTCGCTCGTGGTGAACTCATCCCAGGGCGGCGGAAGCAAGGACACGTGGGTTTTGGCCGAATAGTCCAAGGAAGGAAGTACTTCTTATGCTGAGCCGTGTCGCAGAATCCATTTACTGGATGTGTCGTTATATGGAGCGGGCCGAAAACGTCGCCCGTGTCGTCAATGTAAATTGGCACCTCACCCTCGATGCCTCGTCCGAGCCCCAGTGGGGTCCGCTGATCAGCATCATGGCGGACGAGGACTATTTCAACGAGCACTATTCCGGGGTCTCGCAGGAAAATGTGGTGCGGTTTCTTGCCTGTGACCGCAACTATCCCAACAGTATTTACAACTGCCTTCGCCAGTCCCGTGAGAATGCCCGCTCCGTGCGCGAGATCATTCCCTCGGAGTTGTGGGAGCATGTGAATAAGTTCTACCAGGAAGTGGAGCGGGCAACGCTGACCAACGAAGTGCTGGAGTCGCCCCACGAGTTCCTGGAATTCGTGGTCAAAGGCAGCAACGAGTTTATCGGGCGAAGCTACACCACCATGATGCACGATGAGGGCTGGCATTTCAGCCGCATCGCGCGTATGCTGGAACGGGCGGACAAGACCTCGCGTATTCTGGACGTGAAGTACTTCTATTTGCTGCCCCGTGTGGAGGATGTGGGATCGCCCTACGACAACATCCAGTGGTCCGCCCTGCTGCGAAGCGCCAGCGCCCTTCAGGCCTATCGCCAGCATTACGGGCCCATCACGCCGCCCAACGTGGTCGATCTACTCCTCCTGGGCTATGGATTCCCCCGCTCGGTCAAGTACTGCGTGGACCGGCTTCAGAGTTCAATCGCCTACGTGTCCGGTTCGCCGCCCTTTCTATACACCAACGACGCCGAACGATGCTGCGATCGGCTGCGCTCGAATCTGGCCTGCGCCCGGGTCGAGGATATCATGAAGTCAGGCCTGCATGAGTTTGTTGACTCCCTCCAGATTCAGTTGAATGACATCGGCAACGCCATCCAGAAGCAGTTTTTCGACTTTCGCGAAGTGGACGAGCCAGTGAAGATCCCGGGGAAGCCACTGGACATGCCGGTCGTGCACGAGGAGCCTCAAGTGCAGATGCAGTAGGCGCAAATCAGGAAGCAGGAAGCGTTTTGAGGGCGACTTATGGGTCGTATGGGTCTTATGGGTCTTATGGGTCGTATGGGATCTCAGTCTTCATACTGACCCATAAGACTTATAGGACCTATTCTTCATCCTTCATCCTTCATCCTTCAACCTTCATCCTTCATCCTTCATCCTTCATCCTCACCCCGCTATTCAATCCCTGTGTCCCGGCGTGTTATACTCTCCGCCCGTATGGGAATCCCCATCTTAACGCACCGGTGTATATATCGTTATGAGCAAGACACAGCCCCCCAAGACCTTTCCCGGATGGATCCGTCAGCCGTGGCCGTCGGGAGAAGCCTTCAGCGAAGTGAAATCGCTGCTGGGCGATCTCCGGCTGCACACCGTCTGTCAGAGCGCCCATTGTCCGAACCAGTCCGAATGCTGGGGCAGGAAAACCGCGACTTTCATGGTGATGGGCAATACCTGCACGCGCCACTGCTCTTATTGCGCCGTCAACAGCGGCAAACCGGGTGAACTCGATCTCGACGAGCCCGAACACATCGCGGAGGCGGTTAGACGCCTGGGGCTGAAGCATACCGTGCTGACTTCGGTCACGCGCGATGACCTCCCCGACGGAGGCGCCGGCCACATCGCCCGGACGATCCGCGCGATCAAGGCTTCCACGCCGGAGACCACGATCGAAGTGCTCGTGCAGGACTTCGATGGAAAGCGCGAGGACATTGCACGGGTGCAGGCCGCAGGTCCAGAGATTTTCAGCCATAATATCGAGACCGTAAAGAGCGTTTTTTCGCGAATCCGGGATCGCCGCTTTACCTATGAACAGTCCCTGGAAGTCCTGCGCATCGCCCGGGAATACAGTGAGGGACGCTTCATCAAGTCCGCCTTCATGCTGGGCTGTGGCGAAACGCCCGCTGAAATCGAAGAAACTCTACGGGATCTCAAGGCGGCGGGTTGCGATGCCGTAAGCATCGGACAGTACCTCCAACCCACACCCAAGCACTTCCCGGTGCAGGCCTACATTGCCCCCGAACAGTTTAAAGAAATTGAGGCGCTGGCGTGGAGCATAGGTTTCGGATTCGCCGTCGCCGGGCCCTTCGTGCGGAGTTCCTATCGCTCCGAAGCGCTCTTGGAATCGGCCTACGCCCAGTCGCGCATGGCCGGGAATGAATTGAATGGAGCATCCCATGCGGATTGAGATTACACTGCCCAGTCTGGGTGACGACGACGATGCGGTAACCGGCGGAACGATTACCGAGTGGTATGCGGCGCCCGGGCCCCTTGCGGAGGGCGATGATCTTATCGAGCTTACGACGGACAAGGCGGCATTCGTCCTCCCCGCGCCCTGTAGCGGCGCCCTCGTGGAGCACCGCGTCCAAGTTGGCGACAAGGTCAAGGTGGGCGATGTGATTTGTGTTATTGACGTGGAGCAGGGCGCATAGGAATGCCCTGTGGTATGTGGCGCGCCGTGCCGGCGGTGTTATTGCGCCGAGAGGCGCGTTGCTGATCGGCGCTATCGTAAATTTCTGTGAAATATGAACCGGCCCCCCGGCCGGACCAGCGTGCATTCCTCTCGGATACGCACGGCATGAAAGATTGAGAAAGGACAAGCAATGGCGGTAAAGGTAGGCGTAATCGGTGCCGGCACGGTGGGTGGAGGCGTGATCGAGACGCTCATGTCCCATCAGGGTGTTGTTGCCGACAAGACCGGCGCGGAAGTGCGGCTGGTCCATGTGGCGGAATTGAATCAGAGTCTTCTGGCCAACTTCACGCTGGATGGAATCACGGTAAGCAATGACGCGCGCACGCTGATCGCGGACCCGGAAGTCGATGTGGTCTGCGAGCTCATCGGCGGCTACGAACCCGCGCGGACCTTTATCCTGGAGGCGCTCAACAGCGGCAAGCACGTCGTGACCGCGAATAAGATGCTTCTGGCCAAAGCCGGTCCGGAGTTGACCGAGGCAGCGGTGAAAAACGGGGTCGAACTCCGCTTTGAAGCGGCGGTTGCCGGCACCATCCCCATCATCAAAGCGATCCGCGAAAGCCTCGCCGCCAACAATATCCAGGCGGTGTACGGCATTCTCAACGGCACCTGCAACTACATTCTGACCAACATGGCGATCGCGGGACTCGATTTTGATTCCGCCCTTCAGCAGGCCATTGAGAAAGGTTTCGCGGAGACGCCGCCGGACCTCGATATCGAGGGCCACGACACGGCCCACAAGTGCCAGATCCTGGCGAGCCTTTGCTACAGCACACCGGTGAAGCTGGAAGATATCTATGTCGAAGGCATCACCAAGGTGACCCACCTCGACGTGGCCTATGCCGCGGAAATGGGCTATCAGTTGAAGCTCCTCGCCGTAATCGAACGGGCCGACGAGGATATCGAGGTTCGGGTCCACCCCACCCTCGTGCCCGATTCCCATCTTCTGGCGGCGGTGAAGTATGAGTTCAACGCCGTCTACGTGAAGTCCGACATCGCCGATGGCACGCTTTACTACGGGCGGGGCGCGGGGAAATTCCCCACGGCCAGCGCCGTCGTTGCGGACATCGTCGATATCGCGCGGCTCAATGGCGCCCCCGCCCGGGCCCCTTTCCGTTACTCGCACAACTTGAAACTTCGCGACGGCGGTCTCCTGAAGGGGCGCTTTTACCTGCGCCTCACCACGGAGAACCACCCCGGAGTGCTCGGCACCATCTGCACGATTCTCGGGAAGCACGGCGTCAGCATTTCATCGTGCATTCAGAAGGAAGAACAGGAAGCGGTTCCGGCGCATGTGGTGATCGTGACCCACGAGACGCTGGAAGCCAATGTGCAGGCCGCAATAGCCGAGATCGACGCACTACCCATCATCGATGAGCCGACCCACATGATCCGGATCCTCGCCTGAACCCGACTCCAAACTCCAACACCGATTTTCCCCGAAAACTCGAGGTACGCCGATGCGCAATGAAGGCCTGATCAACCGTTACCGACAGTACATGCCGGTTAATGACAATACCTGTATCATCACCCTCAACGAGGGATCCACGCCGATGATACCCGCCTACAACCTGAGCCGCCTGATTCATCCGAAGCTCGAAATCTGGCTCAAGTATGAAGGCCTGAATCCCACCGGCTCCTTCAAGGATCGCGGTATGACCATGGCCATCACCAAGGCCGTGGAAGAGGGCTACAAGGCCGTCATGTGCGCCTCTACGGGCAACACCTCGGCCTCCGCCGCAGCCTATGCCGCCCGTGCCGGTATCCGCTGCGCCGTGCTCATTCCCGAGGGGAAGATCGCGCTCGGCAAACTCTCCCAGGCCATGATCCACGGCGCCCGCGTCATCCAGATCAAGGGTAATTTCGACGACGCCCTGGCGCAGGTTCGCAAGATCTGTGAGGACAACCCCATCGCCCTGGTGAATTCCGTGAATCCCTTCCGCATTGAAGGCCAGAAGTCCGGCGCCTTCGAGATCGTCGACGATTTCGGCGGCGTCGCCCCCGACTTCCAAGCCATGCCCGTGGGCAACGCGGGCAATATCACAGCCTATTGGAAAGGCTACACGGAGTACCTCCAGGCAGAAAAGAGCCCGAACCGTCCCGTGATGCTCGGTTTCCAGGCGGCCGGTTCCGCCCCTATCGTGCTCGGCCACCCCGTGGACAATCCCCAGACCTTCGCCACCGCCATCCGCATCGGCAATCCCGCCAGTTGGGAAAGCGCCGTGGCGGCCCGCGACGAGTCCGGCGGCCTCATCGAAGCCGTGACGGATGACGAGATCCGGGACGCCTACCAGAAAGTCGCCGCTACCGAGGGCGTCTTCTGCGAGCCGGCGAGCGCCGCAGGCATCGCGGGCCTGATCAAGTTGTCCGCCGCAGGCTACTTCGACGACAAGACGCCGGCTTACAGCGACAAGATTCGCGTTACGTGTATCCTCACCGGCCACGGCCTCAAGGATCCCGACAATGCCATCAAGTCCGCCGAGGCCCCCCTTACCGTGGAGAACGATGAAGACGCCATCCTCGACGCCATCGGCCTGGAGGCGGAAGAAGAGCTGGCCGTCTAGAAGACTTATCAGACGGATCGGCCCGATCTAAGACAGCCCAATGGTCCTTAAGTCCCATAAGACCCATAAGACCCATAAGACCCATTCGCAATTATCTCACATTGGAGAAGTTTCCCCACATGAAGGGCTTGATTTTCGACGTAGACGGCGTCCTTGGCGACACCGAAGGCTTGAGCGTTATCGCCACCACGAAGATGTTCAAGGAATTATACAATCTGGACGTTCAGCCGGAGGATTATATCCCTTTCATCGGCACGGGTGCGGAACTGTATTGTATTGGCCCCGGAAAGAAGTACGGAGTTGATATCGATGTCGCCCTGGCCGTGGAAACGCGCCACAAGTATTTCCTGGAGCTGCTGGTTACCGACCCGGACATTTCCTTTCCCGGAATCCATACCCTGATCGAGGCGGCCCACGCCGCGCCCGACTGGAAGCTCGGCATTGCCACCTCCAGCCCCGGCAAGAAATCCGCCCAGACGTTGAAGTCGGCCCGGGTAAATACCGACCTCTTCGACGTTTGGATTCACGGCGATATGATCACGAAAAAGAAGCCCGATCCCGAGATATATCTGCGTGCCGCTCATGACCTCGGTCTGGACCCGGCGGTGTGTGTTGCCGTGGAAGACTCGATTCAAGGCGTCGATTCCGCTCGCAGCGCGGGGATGAAAGTGCTCGCGGTAACGAATTCCTTCACCGCGGAGGAACTCCATCTCGCGGACCGTATCGTCCCCACCCTGGAAGGCGTGACGCTGGGATCGATCGCCGAACTTCTCGGCAATGGCTGACCGCCAGATAGAGACCATCCGAATTATCGAGCCCCAGCCGTATGCCGCCATGCTGGAACGCCAGTTGTCCCGGCACCGGGCGGTCGTCGCGGGTGAAGTCCCCAACACGCTCTTCTTGCTGGAGCACAGCCCCGTTGTTACGCTCGGGCGCGAGGCCCATGACGACAATCTGCTGCTAACCCAAGCGGCCTATGCGGCCGAGGGCATTGATGTCGTCGAGACGAGTCGGGGCGGCGACGTGACCTACCACGGCCCAGGCCAGCTTGTGGCCTATCCCATTCTCAATTTGAACGCCTGGAGACTGTCGGTCGGCTGGTATCTTCGTACGCTCGAAAGCGTGCTCATCGATCTACTCGCGGAATACGGGCTTCGGGGGGAACGGGTAGAGGGGCTGACGGGGGTCTGGGTCGACGGGGCCAAGGTGGCCGCCATCGGTGTGGGCCTGAGGCGCTGGACCACGTTTCACGGCATTGCCCTGAACGTTGACCCGAATATGGCGCATTTCAGAACGATTGTTCCCTGCGGAATTTCGGACAAGCCCGTCACATCGCTCGCCTTGCTCCTGGGTTCGCCCCCTTCCCTGGAGACATGTGCGGCGGCCTTCGACCACCACTTCCGACGCCACTTCGGCTGAGGATCGGGTGCGGCGCAAACCAGGATTGCCCGCGCTCAAGTGCTCAACGAAGCATGCCCTTGCCCTGGCCGGTCTGCGGCGCCTGTTGTTGCTGGGCCGCCTGCTTAAGTTGCTCCAGTGTCTGCTGGATCTGGGGCTGGTCCGCTTTCGCGCGCAGAGACGCCTCGCAGGTTTGAATCGCGCCGGCATAGTCGCCCAGTTGAATCTGGATCGCGCTCTGGAAATTCAAAATGTCCACACGCTCCGGAGCCAGACGTCCCGCGCGCTTCGCCGCGAGCACGGCCTCTGGAAATCGCCCGGCGATGTACATCAGCCTGGAAAAGGAAAAGTGGTTTTCCGCCGTGTCATCGAATTCCCGACGGGCGAGTTCGAAGTCAAAGAGCGCGGAACGGACCATCGAGCGGAGCAGCACGTCGTGGGGTTGGGCTGCCCGTCCCACGCGCTCTACAATCGCGCCCGCGCCCGCGATATCGCCGGCGTAGATACGGGCCGCGGCGTCCCCCAACTGGGCGGGAACATGGTCGGGATTCGCAGCCAGCGCGGAGGCAAATGCCTTGCTCGCGGCTTCGGGCATCTCCCGATCAAGATAGTATCGACCAAGAGCAAACCAGGTGTCCGCGGACTCCGGACTTGTGCCATCCAGGGCCGTGGATTTCAAAAGGGCTTCAACGCCCCGTGCATAGTGAGAAGGTCCCGTGGCCAGGCACATTTCGCCATAGATGCGCCAGAGAGCAGGGCTTTCCACGCCCTTGTCCAGGGCGTTCCGGGCGATTTCGGCGCCCAAGTCGTCGTCGCCCTCCAATTTGAGGACCTCGGCATAGCTGAATACGATGGCCGGATCCGTGCTGTCGTCGGCCCCCGACGCCTCGAAGGCCTTGCGAGCTTCCGCGAGGGTCGCCAGGGATTTTTCCCGCAGGGCCTCATAGGCCGCGGCGTCCTGGCGGTTCAGGGCGTCCTGCAACTCGGTCAAAACCATCCGGTACGAGGCCAGGTGCTGCCGCGCCTCCTCCACCGATGCCGTGGCGCTCAGGGCGCACAGCAAAGTTCCAAGGGTAAGGCAAATGGTTCGCATTAGTGCGCCGGCGTCAAGTCTTGCGACCACAGGTCGGCCTCCATCTGGTTCAAAAGGTCGGCAAAGGAATCCCGATCAAGGGCACTGATGGGGAATCCCTGAAATCGTTCGGCGAGTCCCTGCAATACATCGGGATCGCATTTATCCTGCTTGTTCAGCACGTAGTACGTGGGCTTCAGGTCCAGCTCCAGATCGCGGAGCAGGCTGAAGACGGTCTCATACTTGTCTTCGAGATCCGGACATGAGGCGTCCATCACGTGGAGCAGCAAATCGGCGTCGTGGAGTTCTTCGAAGGTGGTACGAAAAGCGGCCATGAGATCCTTCGGAAGATCACGGATAAAGCCCACCGTGTCGGTGATGATAACTTCACGTTCCTGGGGAAAGCGTATCCGGCGCGACACGGGGTTGAGCGTTGCGAAAAGCGCGTCTTCAGCCGTGACGTCGCTGTTGGTCAATGAATTGAGCAAGGTGGACTTGCCCGCGTTGGTATAGCCCACCACGGCCACGGTGGGCACGCCCTTTCGATGGCGCACTCCACGTCGAAGTTCGCGACGCTCCCCCAACTTGTCGACTTCGCGCTCCAGACGGGCGATTCGATCGCTCGCGCGTCGGCGATCCACTTCCAGCTTGGTCTCGCCGGGACCGCGACCGCCGATGCCGCCGGTCAAACGGGAAAAGGCGGAGCTCTTCATGCCCAGAAAGGGCTGGCGATAGCGGAGCTGGGCCAGCTCCACCTGGAGTTTGCCCTCCCGGGTTACGGCGTGGAGCGCGAATATATCCAGAATCACCTGGGTTCGATCCACCACCTTCAAATCCGTCAACTCACTCACGCTTTTCATTTGCGAGGGCGTCAGGTTGAGATCGAAAACCAGCGTCTCCGCCCCGACCTGCATGGCTTTGATGATCGCCGCTTTAAGTTTGCCCTGGCCCATGACATACTTGGGATCGGGCGTGCGGCGCTGTTGCAGTTCGTGGACGACGTTGATGCCGGCGCTGCGGCACAGCTCGCGCAACTCGTCGAGGGAGTCCTTGGCGGCAATCGGCGCTTTCTCGGAAATATGGACGACGATGGCCCGATCGTCGTTGCCCTGGCTGTCGCGGCTCCAGCTCTGGCGCGCAAATTCATCTTCCAGCGCGTCGATAAAGGCGGGAAAATCATAGGGCAGCTCGTGCACCGAGCGGTATTCGTGCTTTTCCCAGGGCTCGTCACCCTCGTTTGCGGGCAGCAGATTGGCGCTGAAGACCTTGCCCGGCAGACCGTCCGAACCCACGCCGATGGCCACGACACTGTCGAGACGCAAGAGCGCCAGGTCGGTCAGGTCGTCTTCACTGAGGGGTTCGCCGTTGAGGTGCGTGTGAACGAGACGCAGCCCGCAGAGACGGTTGCGCCCCTTGCGGTCGATATCGGGCAGAAAGACGGACTTGGCGTCGCCCACGACTACGGCGGAAACGCGCCCTTTGCGCTCGATCAACAGACCGATCTGGCGATTCAGTTCGCGGGCGAGCTCGGTGATGGCCCGCGCCAACTCGGGCGATATGAGGCTCTCCGACGGGGTCTTGCGTTTGGACAGGTTCTCAAGGAGCCGGATATGGCTGGCCTTGAGACCGGTAGTATTGCCACTTAACATTGGGAATCTCTCCTGACTTGTATGGGTTTGGGGCCTGGGGTGATCCTACTACGGCGCGCGAAGCCCGCACAACAAAAAATCGACCCTGTTCTGTAGAACAGGGCCGATTATGCGCACTTTGTAAGGCGATGCTACTGGAGCATGACGCGGCGGATGATGCGCTGCGACTCGGTGGCGTCCAGAGTCTTCTGCGCCTTTCGCAATTCGGAGGTGTCCAGCTTCTCCAGCTTCTTAAAGAGGATGCTCAAGTTGCCGATGGCAATCTGGAGCGCGTGGGTCGGCTCGATGCGCTGGGGCACCATGTCAATGGTGAAATAGCCCTTGTACTTCGAGGACTTCAGGTAGAACAGCGCTTCCATGGTCTCCCACAGGTTCAGGCTGCCCGGCATCATGCCGTCGTCCCAGAGGCGGTAGCCATCGCTGAAGTACATCTGGAACAACTTGTTCGAACGCGTCAGGAAGGCGATGGACTCCGCCGGGTTCTCGCCGGACATCATGGCGTGGGAAAAATTCATGGCCACACCCACGTTCTTCATCGCGATTTCCTGGCACATGGAAAGGGCCTTGCCCACCGTCGCCACGGTCAGATGCTTCCGGGGTTCGCGAGGCTTGTAGGCGATCGCCACGTTAATGTCCGGCGAGGCGTACTTCGCAATCGTCTTGATGGAGGATATCACGGTGTTCCAGTGGGCCGTGTAGTCCACCTGGAAGGGGTAGTCGAAGCCGTCGGTGTAGAGGCGCAGCGTGATTTCCGTGGCGCCCAGCGCACGGGCCAGATCGGTCGCTTTGCGGCCTTCATCGATCGCGGCGTTACGGGTCTTCTGGTGCTGGTGGCCGAAGCCGGAGAGGGCGAAGCGTCGCGTATGACCAAGATTCGTATTCACGCCCGAGCACAGAAGACCGTTGTCCTTGAGTATGCGCTTCATTTCCTTTACGGGCATCTCGGAGGAGATATCCGTCTGGCTCACTTCCACCGCCTTGAGGCCCTTGATCTTCGCGGCCAGGGCGATCGCCTCCGACACCTTAGGGGATTCACGGTATCCTTCCGGGCAGAACCGGTCGGGGTGGTGGGAAAACACCCAGAGTCCCGTGGAGAATTTCATGGTCATTATGGTCTCCTGTAACATAAGATTGGCCTTTCAGGTGGCCGGGTTTTGGAATTGCATATAATGCGTGGTTGCCTTGGGGGCCCAACCGTGCAGGCGACGCTGCAAGTCAACTCACAAAACGAGGGGATTTCAGAGAGTGTCTATCCAAGGATTCGGATAGTGGGCCATACATTGGGCGCATTATATGCGATAACTATAGGATTGTCAATAGGTTCACTACCTTAAGGGGGCGAAAACTCATCCATTCCTAACCCGTTTTTTCCAGAAAAACCCCCTGCAAACATGTTTGTTTGCAGGGGTTTATAAGACAAAAAAAGAGGCGAGTGCAAACAGCGGGGGAACTGTTATAATTGCACTCGCCGGTGGTGGGAACCAGTCATTTCTGACTGATGGCGTCTTCAGGTCAGGGGGAATGACCTTTGTCGGACGCTACTAATGAAACACCCTCTTTCCCGTTATTTATTCCCGATCCAGGGTGGATCTGAATATTTTTCCTTTTTATTCTCTATCTCCTTCAAATTCAACGGCTTACGCGAAATAATGTGTCCGAAAATCGGACGCGGCTCAATTTTTTTTCAAAAAAACTTCGGGAATTGAGTGATTTTCCTGCCGGAATTACTATAACTGCGGTGTGAACGTCGAGAATTCATTGCGACATGGAAGGGCCCTGAATCTCTTGACAAAGGCGCGGCCCTTTGAGGTCTTCTGTCAACAAACTACTTCACCACGGGAGCGTGGTGAAACGCCGGGGTTGACCCATCCGCAAGGCCTCGTGCATAGTATCGAGCATGTCAATTTCAGCAAACCAACTCGAGTGGCTGACCCTGAAAATGATTCCTGGGGTGGGCACAACATTATTCATCCGACTGCTGTCGCGCTTCGGCACGCCGGCGGACGTATTGGGGGCCTCGGAAGCAGCCCTGAGCGACGTTGTGGGCCCGAAGCTGGCCGAACGCATCCGGGCCTATCGGGGCGTGGTGGATGTCGACCGACAGCTTATGCACCTCGCCCAATACGGCGCATCCCTGTTGACCATGGATGATCCGGCCTATCCCCTGCGCCTCGCCGAAATCTACGATCCCCCCCTGGTCCTTTTCTGCCGGGGAAGTCTTGCCGAGGCGGACCATCAGGCGGTAGCGCTGGTGGGTACCCGCAAGCCCACGGCCTACGGCGCGCGCATGGCCCGCAATCTCGCCTATGAACTGGCCTCGCACGGCATTACCATTGTCAGCGGGATGGCCGAAGGCATCGACACCGCCGCCCACGAGGGGGCCATGGAGGCCGGTGGTCGTACGATCGCGGTGCTCGGGTGCGGTGTCGATATTGTTTATCCCCCATCCAACGCGGCGCTGATGCACCGGATCGTCCAACACGGCGCGGTGGTATCGTCTTTCGAGATGGGGGTGAAACCTTCCAAGGGCCATTTCCCGTATCGCAATCGGATTATCAGCGGACTCTCCATGGGTACCGTGGTTGTTGAGGCGCCCATTGGGAGTGGCGCCCTGATTACCGCACGCAATGCCGCGGAGCAGGGCCGCGAAGTCTACGCGGTACCCGGCGAGGCCGGCGCCTACAACAGCCGGGGTCCCCACGCCCTCATTCGCGAAGGGGCCAAGCTGGTGGAAACGGCCCAGGATATTCTCGTAGAGCTTGATATAGAGGCCGCGAATCGTCCGCCCGCCCGTCAGAATACACCCGCGCCCCGCGATGTGGTTGCGCCGCCTCCCCGACCCGCCGCACCGGCCGTCGCGTCACCGACGGGCCAGGCGGCTTCTACCCCGTCTCCCGCAGCCAACGTGACACCGCTGGAGCGCGCCGTGCTCGATGTGCTGAGTCAGGATGGTTCCTTTGTCGACGAGATAGCCGCCGCCGCCCGAATGTCGGTATCCGAAGCCC
>JAEUWI010000040.1 GCA_016791475.1 Candidatus Hydrogenedentota bacterium | reverse complement strand
GCTTATGGGGCTTATGGGGCTTATGGGGCTTATGGGGCTTATGGGGCTTATGGGTTTGGGGCTTATGGGGCTTATGGGTTTGGGGCTTGGAAGAGCTTTCAACTGTCAACTGTGGGTGGCCATCGGCTATACTGGTTGATAGCAGGCTTTCGCCTGAACGGCATTCGCGAAGACCTGACCTATCCACCCTATCGAGCGTGGCTGGTGGGCACTTTTCGGCCTCCTCTTGCAGTAAGGAACGATAAGTCGTGTATCTTGACCAGTATTTCAAGGTGATTGAAGGCCTGATGGCCAAGATCCAGCATACGCAGCGGGAAAATATTGAGAAGGCCGCGTCGCTGGTGGCGGAGAGTCTTGCGCAGCGGGGCGGTTGGTTTCTTATGGACCCCGACGATGCTCTCATGGGGGAGGTGGTGGGCCGGGCGGGCGGCATGGCGGCAATCCGGCCTTTCAGCTACGAACTCAAGGTGCAAGGCGACGTGGGCCATCGCAGTGAAACGCTCCCGCCCGGCAAGTCGGCGGCGCTTGAGTCGCAGACGGTGCACCTGGCGCTGGAGAAGAGCGGCTTGAAGAAGGGGGATGTGCTGCTGATCAATTCCAACGCCGGTAGCGCGGCCAATGTCATCGCGGTGGGGCTTCAGGCGCAAGAGCGGGGCATCCACACCATCGGCCTCGCTTCGAAACTGCAACTGGACTACTGCGAGGCACAGCACCCCAGCAAACGCAAGCTGGATCAGGTTACGGCGTGCTTCATCGACAATTGCAGCGGTGTCGGCGATGCGGTGGTTCCCGTAACCGATAATGAGCGCATGTGCCCCTTGAGTGGACTGGGCGCGATCTATATCTTCTGGGCGATTCACGCGCAGGCCGTTCGGCTGCTGGAAGAGAAGGAACTAAAGCCGACGATTTACCGAAGCGTCCACACGGGCGGGGCGGAGTTTCTGAAGGCCCAGGAAGCCGGCTACCGCGAGCGGGGAATCTGAGGGACGGTGGGCGGCTTAGACCAAGTCGGACCTACGGCCGCAATCAAGATCGTATCGCGAATAAACAGCAACGATTGACGCCTGGCATGATTGGAAGTAAGTTTTCGCCCCGAAGGGGCAGTGCAGTCTTCAGCCCTGGGCAACGCCCAGGGTATGAGGCAATACAATTTATGTCGCCCTGAAAGGGCAGTGCAGTGAATAGGCGACGTGAGTCTCCGTCTGAAACTGCACTGCCCTTACAGGGCGAGGAATTCTTTGGATAACGTATTTCCCTGGGCGTTGCCCAGGGCTGAAAGCTACTCTGGCCTTTCAGGCCGAAGAAATCAGCGCTTCGGCCTTCTTTTGAATACCACGCTTTGTACCATGGGGGTTTACGTCGCGAGTGAAAAATACTGTTTGCATGGTTGCTGGAATCTATCCAGTGGACTAAATGGACACCGTATACGAAGTAAGCACAGAGATCCCCCCAAACCCAGGAAACACGAAGTAAATTCAATGACTGATTCCCCACCCGATACCAGCCGCCGCGCGTTGCGCTATGCCTCCTTCAGCCTGGTGCTGAATTTTGCCCTCGCCTTTGTGAAGGGCGTCGCGGGGATTCTGGGCAATTCTCACGCCCTCATTGCGGACGCCGTTGAGTCGCTGCTGGACGTTTTCGGCGGCCTGGTGATCTGGGGCGGCATCCGCATCGCCACGATACCGCCGGACGAGGATCATCCTTATGGTCACGGCAAGGCGGAGTCCCTGGCGGCGGTGGTGGTGGCGGGGGGACTGCTCGTGGCGGCCGCGGGCATCGCCGTTTCGAGCGTTCAGGCCATGCTGACCCCCCATGACAAGCCGGCGGCCTATACGCTGGTGGTGCTTGTTGGCGTGATTGCACTGAAGGAGGTGGTCTTCCGCTACCTTTCGCGCGTGAGCGGCGATCTCCACAGCACGGCCCTGAAGGTGGACGCGTGGCACCACCGGAGCGACGCCATCACGTCCGTGGCTGCCTTCGGCGGAATCAGCGTTGCCCTGATCGGCGGGCCCGCGTGGAACACGGCGGACGAGTGGGCGGCGCTTCTGGCGTGCGTCATCATCGCGTGGAACGGCATCACGCTGCTGCGCCCGGCCATCAACGAAATCATGGATGCGGCGCCGGATCCCAAGGTCGAAGCGCGGGTTCGCGAAATTGCGCTGTTACAGGCGGATGTGATCTCGCTGGATACCTGCCTCGTGCGGAAGATGGGCCTGTGCTTCTTTGTGGATATCCATGTGGGCGTGGAGGATACGCTGACCGTGCAGGAGGCCCATCTCATCGGCCACCACGTGAAGGACGCCATTCGCGCGGCGCTGCCGGCGGTGCATGATGTGCTGGTCCACATCGAGCCGGCATCGCGGCATCATCACGATCCCGCCGCGGAAACAGCGGAACCCGTGGTCGAATGAAGCCGACCTTCCGCGACGCCGCAGCTTAGTCGGCGAGCCACTTGTACATTACCAGGGCGTCCACATAACCCAGTCGTGCGTGCCGGTAGGCCTTCGGCAATCGCGCCACGATCTTCATCCCCAGTTTCCGCCAGATCCGGATGGCTTGCTCGTTGGTGGACACCACGAAGTTGTACTGCATGGCCTTGTAACCCAGCGCGAGGGCGGTGGCCTGTGAATGCTCCCCGAGGGCGGTGGCCACGCCCCGACCGCGCGCGGCCGGAGAAACCATGTAGCCACAATTACACACGTGCGCACCGAGGCCCGGCTGGTTGGGGCGGAGGTAGTAGGTGCCCAGAATTGCGCCGTCTTCTTCGAGCACGAAGACCCGATGCTGCGGGCCAAACCACAGCTTGAAACCCTCTTCACGGGTGGTGTCTGGCGCATAGGCAAAAGTCTCCCCCGCCGCCGCGATTGCTTGGAAAAAGGGCCAGATGCGATCAAAATCTTCAGGGATGGCTTCGCGGATGGGCATGGACAATCTCGTCTACGTTACAGTCAGAATGTTGAAGTACCGGACAATCTTTGACCACCAATGGTTCGCCCAAATCCAATCTCAATCCGCCTGCGACTGCGAACGCAAATACGCCACCCGTGGCGTTTCCACGGATTGCGAGGCCGCTCTGCAAAAGTTCTGATCGAAGGTGTGCATCACGGCATCTCCGCTTGAGGCCAGGTGCATGGCGTCTGCGAAATCCGCGCCCATCTCGTACCATGCGATAGCCCGCTCGAAACCCTCAGAATCCTCCAGCACAACATTGTCGAGCTTGGACAACAATCGGAAGAAGGGCAGTAGCTCATCCCGACGCTTGCCGTAGCGCGAACGCAAGACCCATTCAGTCTCAAGTAGAACCGTGCGTGGAAGAAAGACGACATTCTCTCGCATCAATGCTTCCGCCATATCGGCCTGCGCCGGGTCATCGTCGGCAAGAAAGCGCACCAGCACACACGTGTCAAAAGCAATCATGCATCTTCCACGCAGTCCACAGGCGCGCACAACTGCTCATCGGACAACGCTTCGCCATGGTGCTTGAGCAAGCCGCGAAGCTCTTCAAGCCTGCGTCCGCCCGCCTGGTTATGCCGCGGTTGGATAAGGAGGCCCGATCCCGATAGCCGTATGCTCAAGTCCATGGCCCCCTGCCAGTGCAAGGTTTCCCGGACATCGGCAGGTATAAGCACTTGTCCCGATTCCGACATGTGTACCGTATTCGTCTCTTCCATTGCAATTTACCTTCACGGTTGAAAGGCAAGCACTCGCTTTGTCCAGTTTGCTGCTTTCTATTATCCGCTTTCATGCCCAATCGGTCAAGACTGCGGCGCGGAAGCGCTGTTCCGCCAACCTATGAATTCAGGGCGCGGGTTGCAGATTGGGCTCCTGCGGTGTGAGAGGTTCGGTGAATACTTCCTTGTCGTAGTGGAAGCGGCCGCCGTCGATATCAGTCAGGGCTTTGCCGTCGGGTTGCTCGGTTGCGGTGGCGATGGGTGCCGCAACGAGCAGGCAAGGGCGATACTGGGTCTCGACGCCATCCAGGTCTACCCTCGCATCCCATACAAAATTGTCAGACGATTCCTCCCAGCGGAGCAACACCCCGGTGACTGGTTGTTCCGAACTGGCGAATTGCTCCTTCGATATCGGAATCAGAAGTTTGCCGTCGTAGAGCATTTCTTTCAAAGCTTCGCTGGAAACCTGCCAAAACGGCTTCGCGTCGGCGGTGAGCGCCACACCGGCATCAAGCGCTCCGGGATTCCATTCGTGCCATTCCGGGCTGCGCCAATCGCCATGAAGCGCATAGGCCGAGAGTACGTTTCCAAAAACGTCGTCCGCCGCGCGCAGACGCGCTGATCCAACCCGAACTTCCACGTTCTTCTTGCCGTACTCAATGAGCATTAAACCGAGGTAGATATTGTTCTCTTTGGATGACGCCGTGAGCGGTATCTCGGGTAGCGCCAGTGCCAATGCTGCTTGTACCCCGTAGTTCGAAGCGGCTGTGGTAATGTTCCCGCGCTGCTCCCTGTTTGGGTCCAGCGCATACATCCGGCCATCTCGCCACTTACCGGCACGTAGTTCAGGAAAGGAGTTCAGCTCAAGCACGGTGGAATCCGCCAGCATGGCCGCGGTGGCAGCAAGCCAACTGGAGTTTTCCTCGCCCTTTACATGCTTTGCATTCATGAAGAACCGAGCATGTTGGCCGTAGGCCACTGCAACTTCGTCGGGGAGCGTTCCTGTCAGATGAAGTCCAGCCTCGTCCTCAGCCTCCGAGGCCCATGCATCAACGTATCCTTCATATCCAGCATTTGCCCAGTTTCCAGCGGCGTCTCGGGCATAGATTTCGAATCTAGATGCGGAGATCTTGCCCGGAAGCTGGCAAAATTCCAGCGAGTCCATCGACCATGTTGGGGCCTGGGCCTGGGCCTGCTCCTGGTCGGACGATCGCGGCCTTACCGGAAGCGGCTTTGCCGTAACGCTATCGGCCCACCGAGTTCCGGAGTGTCCCACGAAGACATCGGCCTGTCGTTCCCAAGTCGTCTCCCCGTATTCCCACACCCCATATAGCCTGGCCTTTACCAACTGATTGGCATCCTGTCCGTACTGTGAAAGCCCAAAATCTATATGCACCGGCCTCGGCTCAACGTCTGGGGCCACGATGACGTATTCGCCCGCCCCTTTGCCAGCGAAGAGAGTTACGGCTTTGGAAGAACTCATCTGGGAGCGTGGATCTTCAAATGTAAAATTGTAGATGCCTTGAATAAGCGGCCCAAATGCAGCACGGCCCGACTTATCGAACTCCCCTTTCACACTCAGTTCTTGCCCATCCAATTGCACCTTCACTTCCGGCGCGGGCGGGCCCTCGGGCGTGCCCCGGCGCACGACGATCTCGATGTTCGACAGTTCCAAGGCGTCGGGCTTCTCCCCGCCACCACCCTGAATGCCCGACAGCGCCTTGAGCATGGCTTCGTTGCCCGCGCGTTGTTCCGCCATGGCCTTGGCGAGGTTCTCGTTGGAGACCGCGACCTGTTTCATGGCCTCGCGCATGGCGTCGTTGGCCGTGCCCACGCCCGCGACGAGGCGCGTCATCATGGCCAAGCCCGCCAGCACCGCGATGGTCACCACGACCATCACCCCGGTTTGTATCCATTCACGCATGACTGCCTCCCACATTTGATCCCACCAGAGCTTCCGCGCAATGGCATCGGGATCGCCAAATCGATCCAGGACGCGGTCCCAGACCGCCCCCTCGTTTTCTTCTTCCTGCCGCTCCGCTTCCCGTTCCGCCGCACACGCGAGGTGGTCCGCGATTTCATCGAGAATATCCTGCCGCAATCCGTCGGGTTCGCGCGGATGCCGCGCGGGGAAGGCCTTGTCGGGGTCGTTGTTCCAGGGCATGGTTCAGGCGCCTGTGGAGAAGGTGGATTCGCCCCGGCGAATGGACGGAATGGACAGGGTGGACGAAATGGACAGAATAGACAAGATGAGTGCGAATCGGCCCAACAGCCCGGTAGACTGCGGCGCGCCGAGGACGCCGTTAACACCCGTGGAAAATTGCCTCCATTGTTCGCGGCGGGACTCCAGGAGCATCTGCCCCTGGGCGGTGATGCGGTAGAATTTGCGGCGGCGGTCTTTGGCGATTTCCGACCAGTAGGAGTCGAGGAGGCCTTGCCGCTCCAGCCGGTGGAGCATGGGATACAGGTCGCCCTCCAGAAGATCGAAGTGCCCACGGGAGCGCTCCAGCACCTGCTGGGAGAGATCGTAGCCGCCGGCATCGCCTTGTCCCGCCGCGTGGAGCAATAGCATCTCGGTCATGTCGTTTTCAAAGGAGTTTTTCATCGCCCGCGCGCCTCGCTCGATTGGATAAGCCTTATGCATAGCAACTCTATTCATAGAATGCCAGAAGCGATGACATTTGTCAAGGGGGGAGTCTGGGGAGTGCCGTCGACCGCGTAGTGTGTGCGCTCTTGCCGAAGAATTAAGCCAAAAACGGAAGGGCCAGCCGTTATGGCCCGATTGCCTATAGAAGTAAATCGACGATAGACATTCGGTCGTGCCGCAGCCGTCCAGAGATTCCCCTCCTCCCGATCTGTGCAAATCTGTGAAGATCTGTGGGAAGCTACATTTTCTTCTCCCACAGATCTTCACCGATCTTCACAGATAAGAAGATGGGAGTCGAGTCTTCAAATGACTCCGGCTGCACGAGATCGACCTATAGCCGTTCCCTTTGCGTTCTTTGTGGTTCCAATGCTCTTCCCTTGCTCCGCCGGGACAGGCCCACGCGCTTAAGTCGCTTGCGGCGTACCGGGATTCAGTTGTGAGCCCGGTGTTGCGTCCGTCTATCGGATTAACTTGGCGCGGGTCCGTCCCCTTGCTGCAATAATCCCAAGTTTGCCATCAACTGCAACGCGTTGCTGTGGGTCACCACGCCGGGGTGCATGGTGTAGTCGAAGCGCAGTTCGCCGCCGTCGAGGTGATCGGAGAAGTGTACATTTCTCGCCGCAGATCCCATGGCGTCTGCGGCTTTGGTCAAGGCCAGGTCGTGGGTCGTGACGAAGCCAACGGCCCCGCGCTCGACGAAGGACTTCACCAGGGCCTCCGCGCCGATCTGGCGATCGTGGGAATTGGTGCCGTGGAGGATTTCGTCCAGAAGAAACAACACGGGCGTGTCGCCGTCGATCAAATCCGCCACGGCTTTGAGGCGGCGCAATTCCGCATAGAAGCGCGATACGCCCCCCTGAATGGAATCCTGAACGCGCAAGGTGGCCCCGATCTGAAAGGGCGTCAGCCGGAGCGACTTCGCAGCGACGGGCGCGCCAAGCTGGGCGAGGACCACGTTGATCCCCACGACGCGCAGATAGGTGCTCTTGCCGGACATGTTGGATCCGCTCACGATCGTGACGCGCAGTTTGCCGCCGAGGTGGACGTCGTTGGCGACGCAGGCGCCCGGCTTCAGCAGGGGATGAACCAGGGCCTCGCCCGCCAGCGATGGCGGACCTTCCAGCACCTCGGGGAAGGGGTAGTTCGGGTGTTCATAGGCAAAGCCCGCGAGGGACAGGAGCGCCTCGAATTCGCCCACGGCCTCCAGCCAATCCGGCAGGTGTCGCCCCCAGCGCGCTCGCCAGTTTTCCATGGCGAAGGCCACATGCACACCCCACATGAGAATCAACGCTACGGGCGCGAAGAGCTGGTTGCCCTGCAAATCATAGAGATAGACCAGCCGCTCCAACTGGGCAATGCGCGCGGAGACGGGCTGGCCGCCTTCGCGGAGGCGCTCCTGAATCGCCTTCAATGGGGCGCTGGTGAAAGACTCCCGCTCGATGCGGAGGAGCAGCGCCGCGAGTACGTTCAGTTCCCGTGCGGGTTCTTCGGCCACGCGCACGACATTCAGCATGGGCTTCACGACAAACTTGAAGACCACCAGTTGCACCGCGGCCAGCAGAAAGAAGGGCGCAACAATGCTGGTCTCCACCATGAGCGCCAGCGATGCGACCACGGCGGCGGAGAGGGCGAGGGCGCTCATGCGCTGCCAGCCCTGCGGGAGTTGGGCCTCGCGTTCGGCCCAGCGCGCCAGGCTGTCGCCGTGAATGGAACGCCGCACTTCGGCGCCGAGCCGCCCGAGATCCTCCCGGAGATCCAGACGCTCCACCAGTTCGCGGACGGCCTCCTGTCGCGCGCGGATGTCGCCGGCGGCCTGGGGCGCCTGCATCCAGTTGGCCAATTTCTGCTCTCCCGCGCGGGTCTGGGCCTGGCAGAGCAACTGGAACAACGAAGCTTCGCCAAAGAGGTCCAGATCGGGCGCGTAGGGGTGATCCTCCACCTGCCACCGCGCCTCGCCCTGACCGGCGACTGGCCATGTACCATCGATGCGTTTGAGGCCCTTGCGGTAATAGTCGGCAGCCGCCTCGGCCCGCGCCGCCGCCCGAGAGGTGGCTTCGTGCCACACCATGAGGCCTGCAAAGGTCGCGCCCGGCACGGCCAGCCAGCCAAAGGAGATACCACCCCGCCAGGCACCCGCCGCGAGTGCAACGGCCAGGACAAATACGGCCAGCCGGCCATTGGCGATGCGATCGAAGCGAAGGTCGTAGGCGCGACGGGCCGCCTCGCGATCGGCAAGGCTTTGGGAATATTCGGCGGCTGGGTCGTGGGCGGGTGAGGACATGGGTACTTCCGTGGGCGGCTCAGGTTTCGGGGCACTGGCCCCGGAGCTCATGGTGGATCATGGCCCCGATGAAACGCAAGCGCTCCCGGTCGGGAAGAATGGGTCTTATGGGTCGTATGGGTCGTATGGGGCTTATGGGGCTTATGGGGCTTATGGGGCTTATGGGGCTTATGGGGCTTATGGGGCTTATGGGGCTTATGGGGCTTATGGGGCTTATGGGTCGTATGGGTCGTATGGGTCGTATGGGTCGTATGGGTCGGAATGAAATGTGCAAGCCATATGACCCATAAGTCTCATCCCCATCCCCATCCCTCTTGCAATTCATAATTCTCATTTCATAATTCTCAATTCATAATTCGTAATTCAATTTCCCCCTTCGGCATAATTGGTCTTCGCGGCGGCGGTAGCCGCGCTCAACCCAGGCGAGAGACGCATGTCCACGACTTCCACACCCGAGTTCAGTGTCATCATCACGTGCTACTTCGAAGAGAAGAGCATTGATGAGTTTTACGGCAAGCTCTCGGCGGCGCTGGAGGGGCTGAATCGGAGCTACGAGATCATTTTCGTAAACGACGGCAGCACCGACGGCACGTTCTCGCGTCTCCAGGCCATTTTCGACCGCGACCCGAAGGTTGCGGCGATTCTGGACCTTTTCAAGAATTCGGGACAGGCCGCGGCCATGACGGCGGGCTTCCTCCAGGCCCGGGGCGACAAGTTTGTCTTCATCGACAGCGACCTTCAGCTCGATCCGGGCGAATTGCCGCTGCTTGTGGCGAAGTACGATGCCGGTTTCGACATCGTAAGCGGCTGCCGCACGGACCGGCGCGATTCCCTCGGCCGGGTGCTGCCCTCGAAAATTGCCAACATGATCATGCGGCGGGTTTCGCGAAGTGAGTTCACCGATTTCGGGTGCACTTTCAAGATTTTCGACGCGCGCCTCATTCTGGCCTTCGAGTATGGTCCCTTCAAGCCCTGGCAACCGGCTTACGTCATCGCCCAATGTCAGCGTTGCGCCGAGGTGCCCATCACCCACTTCCCGCGCAAATACGGCAAGTCGGGGTGGACCTTCCGCAAGCTCTTCGACTACAACATGGAAAACCTCGTGGGCATCACCACCCGGCCCTTTCAATACCTGGGCACGGCCTGCTTCGTGCTGGCGGCCCTCTTTGTCGTGCGGATTCTGCTCGGCTGGTTTCTCCCCTTTTCCGTGCTGGCCGAAACCACGAATGGCCTGATCCTGAATGCGGTTATCTTCGGACTGCTCCTCACCCTGGCGGTGCTCTGCCTGGTGGGAGAGTTCATCGTGCGCAACCACAACATGCTCCAGCGCAGACCGGCCTATATCGTCCGCACCTGCCTGCGAAAGGAATCGCTATGATCGAGGGACTCGCCCTCCTCGGCGCGGGTGGCTTCGCCCGGGAAATGTACTGGCACGTTCAGGAAACCTGGCCGGGGACACCGATCGTTTTTGTGGATGACGTCACCGATACGCAGGTCGTCACCGTGGGCGGACGCGACTTTCCCGTGATTAAAGACTGGAACTTCAACCACATTGCGGGCATTCCCGGTGCGGCCGGTCCGGTAAGTATCCGGCATTTTTCCATTGCCATCGGCGAACCGAAGGCCAAGCGGATCATGGCGGCCAAGGCGATCGACGCGGGACTCGAGCCCGCGCCCACAGTGGTCCATCCCAGGGCGCTCGTCCAAGGCAGCGACTGCGTCATCGGTCGCGGTGGCGTCATCACGCCCGGCTGCGTCGTCACCACCAACGTCCGTATCGGCGACTACGTCCTCATCAACCTCAACTGCACCGTGGGCCACGACGCGGTCCTGAATAATTTTGTCACGTGTAATCCAGGCTGCCACGTCTCCGGCAACGTCACCCTGGGCGAGGGCGTTTCCCTGGGCACCGGCACGGCCGTCCGCGAAAAGACGGCCATCGCGGCGGGCGTTGTCACCGGGGCCCAGTCCTGCGTGGCCAAGCCCATCGAAACCGAAAATATCGTTGTGGCCGGCGTGCCCGCGAAACCCCTGGGCGGCTGATGTCGGCTTCCTTCGCTGCAAAGGTCCGCGCCATGATCGCGCCGGTTATGAACAGGATCCCCCATGGACTGCGGGAGTTCGTGCTGATCGTCACGGTGTTGACCCTGGCGCTTCTGACCACCTACTCGTATGTGGTTTTCAGTGGCGACCCCAATCGTGCGGGACGCTACGATATCTACCGCGCACAGGGTCCCCTCTCCTATTTCATGGATTACATGATCCAGCGCGAGGGCGAGTATCCCTACTGGAATCCCCTGACCTTCATGGGCATGCCCTACGCCGCCAACCCCGTCAGCGTGGGACTCTACCCACCGAACCTCGTGCGCAGCCTGCTGACGACGAACCCAACGCCCGTGAACACCCAGATCGGCTGGGCGGCCCTCATGGGTTTCCACATCCTGCTGGCGGGCGTGGGCATCACCTACCTCGCGAAGGATCACAAACTTTCGCTGCTCGCGAGCCTCCTCGCCGCTATCATCTTCATGTTCAGCGCCATCTGGGTGCGACGCGTGTGTGAATACCATTTCATCACCATGGTCGCGTGGGTGCCCTGGCTCTTCCTCATCGCGCGCCACACCCTGCGCAGCCCCTCCGTGTTGACGAAAGCGTTATCCGGCACGGCATGCAGCCTCATCGTGGGGAATGCCCTCCTCTCCGGCGCCATCAACATCGCACCCTATTTCGGGCTCAGTGTGGGCATGTATGCCCTGCTCTACCGCATCACCCTCATCGAAGGCCCCATCAAGTTCAGCGCGCGCGGCATTGTTCGGGTTCTGTCGGGCGACGCCCTCTTCATCGGCCTTATGTTTGGCCTGGGGGGTATGTTGGCCTCTCCCCTGCTGCTGGCGGGGTCGGAACTTTCCAGTTTTGGCAGCCGGGGCGGAAACGGGGAGTACACCTTTCTGCCGCCCGTCTACAAGGGCACGTTTTACGAGCTCTTTCAGAATTTCATCCGCTATCCGGGCTTGAAGTACGAGTCCGAGGCCATTCGCGGCGCGGGCGTCGGCGCCATCATTCTGGCCTTCGCCGGACTCGGCTTCCCCCGCTGGAAAGAGCTCCTGCCCGCGCTGGGCGTCCTCGTGGTGCTCTTCGATTGCGCCATGGGCGTGCCCTTCCCCATGGCCACGTTGGTATACAAAATCACGCCCATGGAAATGGTCAGCTCCAACCGCGCGCTGGACTTCGGGCTCATCCTCTTCGGCCTAGTGGCCGCCATGGGCTTTGACACCGTGACCCGCGCCCTTAACCGACGCAGCGCCCTCTCCTGGCTCCTCGCGCTGGCCGTCGGCGGGTTCTGTCTGTATTCGCTGTGGCCTCTGCTGGAGCCGAAAGGCTTCCTGGAGGTTTCGCCGCTGAAGGGCGTCGGCATCCCCGCGCTGACCCTGGCCGCCGTGGCGCTGGTGGCGTGGCTACCCGGAAAGCCCCTGTGGCGCGTGGTCATTGTGGCGCTGATCTTTGCGGAGACCCTCGTGTGGTCGCGGCCCTATGTGCACTGGCTGATCTACCGGGAAAACTTCCCCAAGTGGGCCGGCGTCTTCGACGGCAGCGAGACCCTCTGGGCCGACAACGTGCGCGGCACGGACCCTCTGGCGAACCGCCACCTCTATGCCCTGCGCGGCGTCATGAACGGCTACGAGCCCGCCCACATCGGCCGCGTGCGCGATGTGGCCGGGAGCGATGCGCGCCTGAAAGGCTATCGGCGCCTCATCAATCCCGACGAGCCCACCGAGGCCAATGTGCGCGGAAATCTCCTGTTGAAACGCGCCTTCTGGCTGTCCAGCCAGTACGTTGTTGGTCCCCTGCCGAAGCGAAGCGTGCCCTTCATGAGCACGACGACCACCTTCCTGGACGCCGCGCAGGAAATCCCGATTCCCCGAGTCGAAGTTGCCGAAGTTCAGAACAAGATGCACTCCGAAGACGTGGAGCGGCGCACGCTAACCCACAAAGACGGCAGCCCCTTCCACTTCAACGCCAAAGGCGGTGCGAAGAAGCAGTCTTTCGACCTGCCCCCCATCGAGTTCTCCGGCCGACACAACACCTTGGCGGTTCAATACGTGGCCCCCGGCAATGCCACGCTGCGGGTTCGCTTTACCGACCCCGCGTCCGGCAATTGGGTCCACGGCATGACCCAGCGCCTGCGCAAGACCGCAAAGGAAGGGGCCACGGTGGAAATGGCCCTGCCGGACTTTCCCATCACCGAGACCTCGCTCACGCTGGAAGCCACGGCCGCGGCCAGCGCGATTCGCTTCAATCAATTCGACATCCTGGCCGACAAGCGCGACGAGAACCCGCTGATCACAATCAAGAAGCGCCTGGCCAACTCCGTTGCCGTCACCCTGACCGATCTGCCGGGGCCGCGCCTCCTCACCTTCATGGACGCCATGTACCCCGGCTGGAAAGCCACCGTAGACGGCAAGGAAACCCCGATCTTTCTGGCCAACGAAGCCTTCAAGGCCATCGCGGTGCCCGCGGGCACCCACGAAGTCGTGTTCAGTTACAATCCCGCGCGCCTTTTCCTCGGGTTTCGGATTGCAGGGGCCACTTTGATTATAATTGCAGGCGCTCTGGGCTATGGCGTCTGGCGCGCACGGGCAGACCGTGTTGCCACCGTCGTACCCGAGACCAATATCCCCTGAGTTTTAACCCCCTGCAGGCCCCATGGACACACCAGCATTTCGTGAATTCTTGAAAGCGCTTCTCGCGGAGGGCGCACTGGCCGCACTTGTCATCTACGCCATCTGCGTGCGCCAGCGCCTGCAGGCCCGGATGTGGCCCCTATTCATCGCTCTCGTCCTCATCGGCGCGGGCGCCGTCGCGTCGTACTATGAGTTCGGCTGGGTGCGTTACGGCCGTTTCATGAACCCCCACGATTTCTACCATTACTACACGGGCACCAAATACGCACCGGAGCTGGGGTATCACAACCAGTACGCGGCATCCCTCCTCGCCGATCTGGAGGGCAAAAAGATCTACAACACCAAGCAGCCCATCCGGAATCTCGCGACGCACGGCTACACGCCGGTGAAAGACGTTCTCGCGAACAAGGACGCCATCAAGGGCCGCTTCACCCCGGAACGCTGGGAAGAGTTCAAGAAGGATATCGCCTATTTTCAGGGACTGGTACCCAAGGCGAAGTGGCAGGACATGCTCCGGGACAAAGGGTACAATGGAACCCCGGTCTGGTCGCTCTTCGCGGGTATGCTGACGAATCTCGTCCCCACCAGCAGCGAAGCGGGCATGCAGTTCCTCGTGGCCCTCGATCCGCTCATACTGCTCGGCATGTTTCTCCTCATCTGGCGCGCTTTTGGTCCGTGGTGCGCCCTCTTCGCCCTGGCCTTCTTCGGCACCAATTTCGCCCTGGCTTTCGTGCATATCAAGGGCGCATTGATGCGCATGGACTGGGTCGCCTGCCTCGTGGCGAGCATGTGCCTGCTCCACTTGAAGCACTACCGGAGCGCGGGCGTGGTGCTGGCCTACGCCGCCGCCGCGCGCATCTTCCCCGGAATCTTTGCTTTCGGTCTGGGCGCCCTGCTCTGCTGGGAGTTCCTCGCCACGCGCAAGCTCAACCGGGATTACGTTCGCTTCTTTGCCGCTTTCGCGGTAACGGGAGTCCTGCTGACCCTCGCGGCATACGTCTACTACGGACTTCCCCTGTGGAAGGAATTCTTCGCCAAAATTGGTGTCCACAACGACGACATTTCGACCACGCGCGTGGGCTTCAAGTATATCTTTCTCTGGCCCTACGAGGGCGTTGCGGGCAAATCCAATGCCTTTACTGAACACCAGGGGCTCTGGCGCGCCATCATGGCGGTCGCCCTGGGACTCAGCTTCGCCGCGGCGCGCCGCATGAAACCCTGGCAGGCCATCGGCCTCGGCTTCGTGCCCGCCTTCTTTCTGACCGCCCCGACGTTTTATTACTATGTCATGCTGATTGTCCCGCTCCTCATTTTCCTGCCCCGGCTCGAACTCACCCGCAACGCCATTGGCTCGGGCCTCTTCTTCGCGGTCACCATCATTTCCTACGCCCTCCGCCGTGGCGGCATGGAACTGAACTTCGACTTGTGCTTCATTCTTTCCTGCCTCTACCTCGTGCTGGGGCTGTATATCGTGGGCGTCCATCTCCTTCCCCGGCGCGAGTCTGTTGCCGCTGCGGAAGGGCAACACGCGCTTGTGGCACCCGCCCTTTCGCAAGTTGTGCCGGCTCCCGCACTGGCCACCGCGGAACCCAGCCCAACTTCAGAAGCGACTCCGGAGGTTTCCAAAGCGCCCGTGCCTACCGCCATGCCGACACCACCAAAATCCCGTATCGAAATGCGTCACATACTGGGCGTCGCCTATGTTTGCTTCTTGCTGGGATTGCTTCTTTTTTATCGCGCCGACGACGCTACGCGCGTACCAGCTCCGGAGGCGAAGCCCACCCGCTCGGAATCCATGGAGAAGGAGCCTGCGGAGGAGTCGGATTCCGTGGAAGCGGCAGTCCCCGAGCCTTCCGGTCCGGCTGCTGCGGTTTCACCCGCGCCCGTTGCCTCCGCCGCGCCCGCCGCGCACGCGCCCGACACGGTCAGCATCGCGCTGGTGGGCGATATCATGCTTTCGCGCAACGTGGCAAAGGATCTGGCCACGCGCAATCTGGATTTCACCTATCCCTTCAAGGAGGCGGCCCCGCTGCTACAGGCGGCGGATATCGCTTTCGGCAATCTGGAGTGCCCCATCTCCGGCAAGGGTGAGGCGCTCCAGAAGAAGTATGTTTTTAACGCCCCGCCGGAGGCCGTCGAGGGGCTCCAGTTCGCGGGTTTTGATTTGCTTTCGCTCGCGAACAACCATACGCTGGACTATGGCGCCATCGCCCTTGACGACACGCTTCTAATCCTCGGTAATAGCGCAATTCCCCCGCTGGGCATTGTCACCGGGAACACGCCCCAGCAGCCGGTAGTGATCGAGCGCAAGGGGTTGCGCATCGGATTTCTGGGCTACGCCGACCCTGAATCGCCCTATGCCTATCCGCCCGAATTCATGAAATTCGAGAAGAGACCCGCCCGGGCGGAGAAAGAGGCCGTCGCACGGGATATTGCGGCCTTGAAGCCGAATGCGGACGTGATCATCGTGTCGTACCACTGGGGAACGGAATATCAAAACGCGCCCAGCCCGCAACAGGTGGAGTTGGGGCAATACACGATTGATCAGGGGGCGGATGTCGTGGCGGGGCACCACCCCCACGTGCAGCAGGATGCCGCCTGGTACAAGGACGGCCTGATTATCTACAGCATGGGTAACTTCGTGTTCGACCAGTGGTCGCGCCCGGCAACCCTGCAGAGCCGGCTGTATACCGTGAACGTAAATAAGGACGGCGCGGTCGATGCGAGTTATCGACCGATGGAATTGGTTCCCAAAGACTGGCAGCCCCGGGCGACGGGCCCACAGAACGTGCCGGTGCCAAAAGCCGCACCCTGAGCGGGGCGAAAAAGACCTGGCGTGGATACGGCACAACACTCCACCAGAGCATGACTTCGAATGGAGGAGACGGGCGAACCCGGAGAGCGGTACGGAAGGCTTATTTGTACCGGTAGGTGATACGACCTTTGCTCAGGTCGTAGGGGGACATTTCCAGGGTGACGCGGTCACCGGGGAGAATGCGGATATAGAACTTCCGCATCTTGCCGGAAATGTGCGCCAGCACCATGTGGTCATTCTGAAGCTTTACGCGGAACATGGCGTTCGGCAAAGGTTCAACCACCGTGCCTTCGACTTGTATGGATTCTTCTTTCTGCATATGTTGCGCTTCAAACCTTTTGCTACTGTGGAGCATCTGAGGGGAAAAGACGGAGGAGTACAACGTCCGGTCAAGCGTACGGGCCCCGAACGCACTCCTGCGGGATTGTACCACAGGAGCGCGGAGCCTGTACAAATTTCCCTTGCTATTTTCCCGTCCCATTCATTATGCTCGCGCCCGGTCTGGAGGCCCGTTGCGAGTCTCCCTGCCCTACCCTTGGCGGGCATCCCCGCAAAATTGGGCCCTTTCCCGGGTCACGGAGCACGATTCATGCTGAGTACGACTTCTTTCCTGTTGCTGCTGAGTGCCGCGGCCTCCGCCCTGAACCCCGCCGACGGTCTGGCGGACGCCGTGAACACCTTCACCGCCAGCCTCACGGAAGAGCAGCGCGCCATCGCGGTTTACCCCTTCGACGCCGAGGAGCGCTGGAACTGGCACTTTGTGCCGACCAAGCGCAATGGCATTTCTCTGGAGCAATTGAGCGAAGCCCAGCTTCCCCTGGCCCACGCGGTACTCAAGGCCGCCCTGAGCGATCACGGGTATAAGACGGTCGAGACGATTCGCTCGCTGGAAGGCGTCTTGCGCGAACTGGAGGGTCCCCAGGCCACCCACCGCAACCCGCTGGACTACCATTTCACCGTTTTTGGCACGCCGACGAAAGATGGCACCTGGGGCTTCCGCTACGAGGGCCACCATCTCTCCCTGAACTGGACCATCGTCAAGGGCAAGGCCATCTCCGACTCTCCCCAGTTTATGGGCACCAACCCCGGCGACGTGAAATCGGGTCCGCTGGCGGGCACCCGGGCCCTCGGCGATCTGGAAGATCTGGGCCGTGCTTTCATTTCGGGGATGAGCGACGAGCAGAAGGCCGTGGCCATCATAGACGCCACGGCCCCGAACGACGTCTTCACCGGCGACAAGGTTGAAGCCCCGATGCAGGAGGACAAGGGCATCGCCTATTCCGCCCTCACCGAAAAGCAGAAGCAGGACTTCATCGCGCTGATCGAGGCCCACGCCCGGATTCAGCTTCCCGAAGTTTCCGCCCAGCGCCTGGCCCGCATCCAGAAAGCCGGCATTGACGATGTTAAATTTGCCTGGATGGGCAGTCTCGAAAAGGGCCAGGGCCACTACTACCGCCTGCAGGGCAAGACCTTCATCGTGGAATATGACAACACCCAGAATAACGCCAACCACGTCCACGCCGCCTGGCGCGATTTCCACGGCGACTTCGGCCGCGACCTGCTCAAAGAGCACTACGCCGCCGACCACAAACACTGAGGACAAGAATGGGTCTTATGGGTTCAATGGGTCTTATGGGTCGTATGATTCATGAGGCCCTTTTTTCATAAGACCCATAACGTCCCGCCTACGTAGTCACGGGCGGATGTTGAAATCGTGACGCGCGGCAGTCACAAGGCCCCTTGCCCCCTTCTTTATATCATCGCTTTCCCGTTGCAACTGCGTTGCACGGGTCGGGGGCTGGAAAGCCCCCGCTCCATGGCCCGCCGCAATCACTGAAATAACGATACGATTTCCCCGCCTCCCACACCTGCTTGTGCTATCATAATGTTACCAACCGTATCGGAGGACATCTCAGGCATGGAAAGCTTTTCATTGACTTTTGTGGTCGAGCCCGATGGCGATCATTGGTTCGCCTGCGTGCCGGAACTGTTGGAGCAGGGCGTGTCCACTTGGGGCCACACCAAGGAAGAAGCCGGGCGTAATCTGGTGGAAGTCCTTAAGATGACGATTGAGGAGCTCCCGAAAGAAGGCAAGGATCTCTACGATTGCCTTCAACGTGCGGCAGAGGTTAAGGAGGCCGTGGGGCACTAGTCGTGGACTTTTCTCAGCTTAAGTCGCTTACCGTTCGGGAATTGATTTCCGCACTGGAAAAAGATGGTTTCCTCTGCTCACGCACCGTCGGCTCGCACCACCGTTACATACACGAAGACGGGCGGGCCGTAACGGTCACGGTACACCGTGCCTCCGATACTTTCCCGCTGGGCACCCTCTCCGTCATGCTCAAACATCAGATCAAATGGACAGAGGACGATTTGCGCCGCCTGAGACTGATCAGGTAACGCAGGGCACATTGGACGCAGGAATCGCGACTCGATGCAGCACCTGGTCATCTCACTCATCCCCTGGGACAGGCACGCGTGATCGGGCTGCCTTCTCGACTCGATGCGGCCGGAGTGTCGCGGTGCGGCTTGACCTCATTCCAGTGACGGGCGCGTGTCCGTCCCCAGCGACTCGACAAACCCCCGCGCCTTCGCCGCCAATGCATCCACCCACGGCTTGGCGTTCGCCGGTTCGTGCAGGTTGTTTTCGTCCATCCAGCGCACGACGTCTCGGACACCGTCTTCCCACTTCATTAAGTTCCGAAATTCCGGCACGTCGCGCTGGAGCGCCTGGCTGCTGTAGGCCGCGTGGTATTGAAAATTCTCTTTCAGCCACTCCGCTTTGCCCTGCGGCGTACCCGCGGCGATCTGCTCGGTTGTCATGGTCACAATGTTCGCCGTGACGCCGATGGCCTCCGCCATGCGCTCATGGAAGCGCCGCCAGGTCATGATCTCGTCGCCCACGATATTGTAGGCCTGACCAAGCACCGTCGTGCGGCCGAGGGCGCCCACGAATCCCTTGGCCATATCGTCCACGTGCCCCGGCTGCCACAAGCCATGGCCATCCCCCGCCACGAGGATCGGTCGGCCCTCCCGCAGGCGCGTGACCAGGCTCGCGTCATAGCCCCAGATGTCGAGGAGCGGCTGACCGGGCCCGTAGCAGTGGGACGGACGGAACAGGGTCACGGGAAAACGGTCGCGGGAGAACGCTTCAAAGAAAACATCTTCCGCTTCCAGCTTCTTTTGCCCGTAAGCGCTCACCGGAGTACGCGGCTCGTTTTCCAGCGCGGGAATCTTCGAAAGCGGCCCACCATAGACACACACCGTGCTGCAGAACAGGTACTGGCTCACCCGTCCGCGGAATAGCGAAACCGCGTGCTGGGCCGTGGGTCGGTCATAGGTCAACATATCGACCACGGCATCGATCCGCAGTGGAGCGACGGCGGCGGCGAAGCCCTCGAAGTCCTGCCGGTCCCCGTGGAGCATTTCCACATCGCCCTGGAGCCGTGAGGTCGTCGTCCCCCGATTGAACAGGATGGGCTCATGGCCGGACGCCAACAGCCGTTGGACGATGGCGGTGCTGATGAGGCCGGTGCCGCCGATAACCAAAACACGCATGATCTGCTCCTGAAGGGTTGGGGGCGGCGCAGGTAGTGGCGACCGCCATGACGTGCGGTATAATACCCCCATGCGCCGCACCCAGTACAGCCATTCACGAGGCTTCGCCTCACCCATGGAGGATGAAGATCGTGTTCAGTTTATACTCCCCCTACCCCCCCGCAAGCGGGGGGAACCTTTTTTGTCCCAGCCCACCCGCGGGCGAGGGGAACCTTACTTGCCCCTGCCCCCCCGCAAGCGGGGGGAACCTTTCTTGTCCCAGCCCACCCGCAGGCGAGGGGAACCTTACTTGCCCCTGCCCCCCTGCAAGCGGGGGGAACCTTACTTGTCAAAGTGAACCTCTTGGTCCCCCCCGCTTGCGGGGGGGCAGGGGGGGGCTTCTACAGCGGCACCTCACCAGGAACGTCTTCATGCGCTTGCTAATCTGCTGCCTTTTCGTCGCCGTCGGCCCCCTTTCGGGTTGTCCCGGCCCGGTTGATCCGGGTCCAACGCTTGCGGAAGTCACCATCCTCCTTCGGGACCATTTTTCCTCCGCAGACGCGGATCACAGCGGCGCCTTGAGTCTGGCCGAAGCACAGGCGCAAGTCGAAGCAATGACGGACGATCAGTTCGCCCAACTGGACACCGACAGCAATGGCGAACTCAGCGCCTCGGAACTGGGGGTGTCCGGGGGTGAAGGAGAGGGTGAGGGCGAAGGCGAAGGTGAGGGGGAAGGCGAGGGCGAGCTACCGATCTTCTATACCTACACCGTCCTGAACACCTACCCCCACGACACCGCCGCCTTTACCCAGGGCCTCGAAATCGAAGATGGCATCCTCTATGAAGGTACCGGTCTGAATGGCCGTTCCTCCCTCAGGCGTGTGGATCTGGCCACCGGCTCCGTCGAACAGCAGGTGAACCTCGACGCCACCTATTTTGGCGAGGGCATCACCGTATGGGGGGATAGCATCGTGCAACTAACGTGGCGCAACAAGAAGGGCTTCGTCTACAACCGCAACACGTTCGAACAGTCCGGTGATTTCTCGTACAACACCGAGGGCTGGGGCCTCACGAAAGACGACGACGAACTCATCATGAGCGACGGTACGAACATCCTCCGAATTCTCAATCCCGAGACCTTTCAGGAGGTGCGCCAGCTCCACGTCTATGATCGGGGCGCGCCCGTGACCCAGCTCAATGAGCTCGAATACATCAACGGCGAGATCTGGGCCAACGTCTGGCAGACCGACCTGGTCGCCCGCATCAACCCCACCACAGGTGTCGTGAGTGGCTGGATAGACTTCAGCGGCCTCCTCACCGAGGCCCAGGACGCCCGCGCCGACGTGCTCAACGGCATCGCCTGGGACAAGAACGGCAGTCGGCTCTTTGTGACCGGCAAGCTCTGGCCCCTCATGTTTGAGGTAAGCGTGGTGCCGGCCAATTGACAATTGACAATTGACAATTGACAACGAGGAGGGAGCCTTAGTACGACGAATTGGACCGATAGGACTGATTTTGTAATAACGGTCGTATCGGTCTTATCCGTCCTATCGTTGTCAACCGTCAACTGTCAACTGTCAACTGCTAACTCCTTCCCCCGCAAAAGTTTGCGAAAAACTCCCCCACTCCGGTATACTTCGGAGTTTCCGCAAGAGACTCAGGAGCCCCCTATGACCCGCAGCATGACCGGTTTTGGCCGCGTAAGCGCCGATATCGACAACGAAAGCGTCACCATCGAAGTGAGCACGGTGAACCACCGCTTCCTCGAATGCACCTTTCGCATGCCCAGCGTCTGGGCCGCTCTGGAAACGCCTCTGCGCAATCTGGTCAAGGATGCCCTGTCGCGCGGCAAACTCAACGTCTCCATCCGCCGCAGTCGGGGCCCCATGGGCCGCCCCGCGATCCATTTCGATGCGGAAAACGCCAAACAGTATATCGACGCAAGCAAAGAGCTGGCCCGCTTGATGAACAGCACCGGCGCCATGTCCCTCGACGTGCTCGCCCAGATGGAAGGCGTCTTCTATCAGGAAGAGCAGGAGCAGGATCTGGACGCGGTGAAAGATCCCCTTTGCGCGGCCTTTGTGGAAGCGCTGAACCAGTTGAATCAGTCCCGCGCGGAAGAGGGTGAATCCCTCGCCCGCGATGTGGCCGCGCGCATCACCGAGATGCAGGACGCGCTCTCGATCATCGAGGGCATGCTCCCCGATCTGGCCCAGGCCTACGAAGAGCGCCTCCGCGCCCGGGTCAACGAACTGAACGTGGACGTGGGACTTACCCAGGAGCGCCTCGCCATCGAAATCGCCCTTATGGCCGACAAGATGGATGTTAACGAGGAAGTCGTTCGACTCAAGAGCCATTTTGAGAAAGTCTTGAGCCTCCTGCGCCAGAAAGAGCCCATCGGCCGCGACCTCAATTTCCTGTCTCAGGAGTTGCAGCGCGAGATCAATACGCTCGGCTCGAAAATGCGCGATCTGGATGTCACCCGTGAAGTCCTCCGCCTCAAAGCGGAACTGGAAAAGCTGCGCGAACAGGCGCAGAACATCGAGTAGAGGACCCGCGTGGCGAAGCAAGGTGTACTTCTGGTAATTTCCGCGCCCTCCGGCGCCGGCAAGCTCACGCTGCTCAACAAGGTGCGCGAGAGCCAGGCCGGTTCTTTTGTAACGACCGTTTCAGCCACGACACGCTCACCCCGAACGGGAGAAGAGCACGGGCGGGACTACTATTTTCTGTCGCGCGAAGAATTTGAGTTAAAGCGAGAAGCTGAGGAGTTTGTGGAGTGGGCCGAGGTCCACGGCAATCTCTACGGCACCCTCTTCAGCGAGTTGGACCGCTGCCTCGCCACAGGCAAGGACGTGATCCTCGAGCTGGACGTTCAGGGCATGGAAAGCCTCAAGGAAATCCGCCACGACGTGGTGACGGTGTTCCTCATGCCCCCCTCGCTGGAGGTGCTGGAGAACCGGCTGCGCAACCGGGGCACGGATGAAGACGATGTTATAGCCCTGCGGCTGAAAAACGCCAGCGACGAATTGGCCCAGCGCCATGGCTTTGACTATATTGTGGTGAATGATAAAATTGAACAGGCGGCCAGTGATCTGGAAGCGATTATTCGCGCCGAACGCTGCCGCGCCTTTCGGCAACCTTAGGAGACTGCAAATGCCCACCCCGTTCTCGGTAGATGAATTCCAAGGCAAAATCGACAGCCTGTACCGCCTTGTGATCGTGGCCGCCCGTCGCGCCAACCAGATCAACAAGAACGAGTCCCACGGCTTCGGCACGGTGACCAACGCCAAGAAATCGACCATCACGGCCCTGGAGGAAGTGCTGGACGACAAGCTTGGCTACATCACGGCCACCCAGGAAGAAGAGAACTACCTGGAGTAACCCATGGCCGGCGACTTTGATGGCAAGGTAATCGTCCTCGGCGTTACCGGCTCCATCGCTGCCTATAAAGCGTGTGATATCGCCTCCCGGCTCGTGGAGGCCGGCGCAACCGTTCTGCCGGTCCTCTCCGCCGGGGGGCGCGAATTTTTGGGCGCGGCCAGCCTCGAAGGCATCACCGGCCAGCGCGCCATCACGGATATGTTCGAGCCGGCTCAGAACCCGGAAATCGAGCACATCGCCGTGGCCCGCCGCGCGGACCTTTTCCTCATCGCGCCCGCCACAGCCAACATCATCGCCAAAGCGGCCCACGGCTTGGCGGACGACTGGCTCACCACCACACTTCTGGCAACCCGCGCACCCATCCTCTTCGCGCCGGCCATGAACACCATGATGTACCAGCACCCCGCCACGCAGGACAACATCGCCTTGCTGAAATCGCGGGGCTGCCATTTTGTCGGGCCCGGCACCGGCGCCCTCGCCTGTGGCGAGTTTGGCCCCGGACGCCTCATCGAAACCGCCGCCATCCTCGAGTCCGCCCGCATCGCCCTGCGCAATGATCGCAGCCTCGCGGGTAAGCGCGTGCTCATCACCAGCGGCGGGAACCACGAACCCATCGATCCCGTGCGCTACATCGGCAACCGCAGCAGCGGCAAGATGGGCTACGCCATCGCGCTGGAAGCCCTCATGCGCGGTGCCGAGGTTACCGTGGTTTCCGGCCCCTGCGAGGTTCCCCCGCCCGATCTCGCCCACGTCGTAAACGCCCCCACCGCGCAGGCGATGCTGGATGCCGTAAACGCGTGCCTGCCACAGGCCGATATCTTCATCGCCGCCGCCGCCGTGGCGGATTACCGCGTGGATCATCCGGCCCAGGAGAAACAGAAACGGGACGAAAGCGGTCTCACCATCAATCTGGTGCCCAATCCCGATATCGCGGCCCACGCGGGCCTGACGCGCCGTCCGGATCAGATCGCGGTGGGATTCGCCGCGGAGACGAACGACATCCTCATAAACGCCGCGGCCAAGCTGGAAAAGAAACACCTCGACCTGATCGTCGCCAACGACGTGAAAAGCCACGATTCCGGCTTTGGAACGAATACCACGCGCGCCTGGATTCTGTCGCCCGACGGGGAACACGAGACACTCCCGCTGGTGACGAAGGCTGAGCTTGCCCGACGCCTCTTCGACCGCATCGCGACACGCATCCCCGCCGCTCCCGCCCACTAGAGCGGCACGTCTGGCCGGTTTCACTACACGAAGTACAACGTTGCGGTACTATGGACCGTCGGGAGATCGCTCCGCCATCCGTGGCATTCTTCTTGGTTTATTGCACGCAAAGGCGCGAAGGCGCAAAGACAATTGGGATGCGATCTTACCCGATTGCCGGGGGATTCACAGGCGCGCAATGACCCTCTTTCCTCTTCCCTTTTTCTTCTTCGTGCCCCCTTCGTGGCCTTCGTGGTGAAACATTGGGTTGCGGCCAACGGCTGATCCCCCCTGTAACAACATCGCCCCACCTCGCCACAGTGTGGGTGTTCGTTCCGATACCAGGGAATCCGCGGGCACTCCAGGCCCGGGGACGCGAAGCATGGATGGCGCCATCCCCTTTCTCACTCCTTGATCCGGCCGCGCCGCTAACAACGCGAGGCCATGTTTCTCATACCCTTTCCACGGTGCGCCCCCAAACCGCGCCGAATCCCCATGCAGCGCCGGGCGCGCCCCTCCCGGCGCTGCCCCTTTTTGCGCCGTCGTGCGCTTGACATTTTCCGCACGCACCCCACACTATATTTCCCCAAGGGCGGACACTTGATGCTGCAACGTGTTCCGGGCCGGTCCCATGGGAAAACCGGTCCGCGTCGCCCCCTACACCCCTGACTTGCTGAATGGAGAGGCGATTGATGGACAAGTCCGAAGCGGAACGACGCTTTCAGAAAGCTGACAAGCTGTTTACTTATGGCCGCTTTGAAGATGCGCTGGCCGATCTGGATGCCCTGGATGGGGCCTTCCCGAATAACCACCGGGTATTGAACGCTCGCGTGCGCACGCTGGAGCAGTTGCAGCGCTACGACGAGGCCCTCGCCCTGTGTGATCGGCTGGTCAACGAACTGGGCTATGAAAAAGCCCAGACCATGCGGGATCGGCTGGCCGAAGAGGTGGCCCGCGCGGGTAGTGCGCCGCAAGCCGCCTTCTGGTCCAACGAACCCGGTCCCGCGCCCTCAGGGTCCGCCACAGCGCCCCCTGCCCCGTCGCCAGTTCCGGCGGTGACCGCAGGCGACGAAAGCACGCCCGATACGCCGGCAAAGAAGCGCTTCAAACTCAAGCCGGTGCGACTCCTGATCCTGCTGGGCCTGATTGCGAGCATGTACTTCGCTTATGTCCCCTACTGGCTCGGCGGCGGGCTCATCGGGGCCTACTTCGTCATTAAGTATGTGTTGATCGGACTCATCGGCAAATGGCTCATGTACAAGATATTCACCGCACCCTTTAAGATGAAGGGCAAGGCGCTGGAGGGGGCCACCTGTCAGTTGCACGGCCATGCCTGGACGGAGAAGCCCGCTTCAATCGCCGAGGAGGAGCAGGACGGCGACGAAGACGACGTCAAACCCTTCGTACCCCTGCGCTATGTCTGGCTCGATGTCACTATCACGCCCCAGGAGCGAACCCAGGGCTTCACCCACTGGGAGCCGGGCGAGCTGGCCCTGGCGCCCCTCGGACTGAAGTACACGGGACTGGACGACATGGAAAAGTGTTTCAGTGTCCACAATATCAAAGTCCTCGTGGACGGTCAGGAAACGGAGGACGACGGCATGAAGTATCATGGTCCCATGCGCCTCAAGATGCTCTTCGGCGTGCCGCTCGACCAGGATGCCTTCAAGTTTGTGTACTACTTCGAGCAGTTCGGCGAGCTGAAACTCGCGCGCTGAACCCGACGAAGGGGTCGGACAGGGCTTTCGTGATTAGTCTATTTACCTCGGTTGTGGTCTGAGGCTCAAGGGAATCCAACCACGAATGAACGCGAAACCACATAGAACAGCCGTTGACCGCAACCAAAATTTTGAACCACGAATGAACACGAATTTTCACGAATAAGAACGTTCACATTCGCGTTCGATGAGAAAGAGGTCTTCCGGCCCGAAGGGCCACTGACATAGTAGCCCTGGGCAACGCCCAGGGAAAACGATGTAACCTGGTTCAAGCCCTGAAAGGGCGGCAGAGCACGGCCACAGTTGGCAAACTGTGTCGCCCTTTCAGGGCTGAATATTAACTAATTCAACTTACCCAGGGCGTTGCCCTGGGCTAAGCTGTGATGCCCCTTCGGGGCGCAAAACCATAATTCGTTTCATTGCGTCCGATCAATATGATACCGTGACGCGTTGGGAAAAGCAGCGGAACGAATCGATCACGATGGCACAGAAAACCACAGGCCGATACACCATCCACGACATTGCCCATGAGTTGGGGGTGTCGGCTCGCACCGTAAGTCGCGTGCTGAACAAACAGGCGGGCGTGGGCAAGGGCACCCGGAAGCGAATCGAGGACTTCATCCAGGAAGTCAACTTCCACCCCCACTCCGGCGCGCGCAGCCTCCGACGCCAGCGGCTGGACTGCATCGGTGTTGCCGTCACCTCGCCGCTGGACGTATTGCCCATCAGCAATGACATCCTCACCTGGCTCTTCTTCGAATTGAACCGGATTTTCAACGACGGCGAGTTCATCGGCTTCGACATGAATCCACCGCCACGCGACGGCCAGTACGACTACGCCCGGGGCGTGAGCGAGCAGCGATTCGGCGCCTGCGTAGTGGCCGGCCCTCTCCGCTCCGACGACTCGGTCATACGCCGCGTACACACCGCAGGGTGCCCCTATATGGTACTTGGTCGGCTCGACGCGATGCCCGAGATCAGCTCCGCCACGGTGGACTATGAGGAGGCTGCCTACCTCAGCACCCGCTTTCTTCTTGAGCGCGGCCACACCCGGGTGGGCATGCTCCTGGGGCTCGATGGTTTCCAGCCCGGTGTCGAGCGTCGCAGAGGCTATCGCCGCGCCCTCGATGAAGCGGGTGTCCCCTATGACGAGTCCCTGTTACGCCCGGCCACCTTCGATTCCGATCAGAACATTCGACTTACCCATCGCCTCCTGCTCGATCGCGATATCACCGCGCTGGTGGAGAGCAGCGGCACCGAGGACGCCTCCGGACTTCGGGAGGGCGCGCGTCGCGCGGGTCGAATGCCCGGCGAAAACCTCGACATCGTGGAATGGACCTACACCTACAAAGCGTCGGTTGTCTCCGAGGCCGTCGCCCACGTCTGGCTCCCCGTGCGCGAGGCGGGCTCCGAGGGCCTGGAGCTGCTCGCCGACTGGTTCTATGAGCGCCGCGCCGAGCCGTTTCAGGTGCTCTACCGCCCCATCCTCTACGAGACCCCCAAAGACGGCGATACGGCACCGCCACGGCCCGTGTTCAGCGTGCATAGTTGACAACACGGGGACAGTTGCCGAATGGCTCGCGACCGTAGGGACTGACGCACCCGCGTTTTCGGTGGAGATCTTCGTGATCCACAACGTATCGATTGTCCCGGCTGCGAGTCCATGATGTCGCGGGGTGTGGCTGTCCCGTCGCTCGCGGAGGTAAACCCAGTTTACGGTGCCACATCAACCAGACGACACGTTGCCTGTTGAGATGTCTATGGTGGCGACGAGTCCACTTCCCGCACGACGGGACAGCCACACCCATCAGGAAAATCGACGCCTTGTCAGAGCGGATCTTTGGTCGCAGTGCAAGACGATCCGGGCGAGTCACAGTGGGTGCGTCAGTCCCTACGCGCGTGGATGAAACTTCCGGTGGGCCTCCTGTTGCCGCGCGATACTCACGTGGGTGTAGATCTGGGTTGTACTGATATCCGCATGGCCCAGGAGTTCCTGGACGGCGCGGAGGTCGGCACCGTGATCAAGGAGGTGCGTGGCGAAACTGTGGCGGAGCATGTGGGGCGTCACGTTGCGGGAGATGCCCGCCGCGCGAACCCAGTGCTTCACCACTTTCCACACCATGCCCCGGCTCATGCGCTTGCCTTTGCCCGTTAGAAAGAGCGTGTCATCCAGGCGGGGCTGGTTCTCGCGCACCCCATGCCAGGCACGGATCGCTTCGCGCGCGCGCGCGCCCAGGGGCACGATACGCACCTTGCTGCCCTTGCCCCGGACTCGCACGATGCTCTCCGCGAGGTCCGCGTGATTCACGGGCAGATTGGCGAGCTCCGAAATGCGCAACCCACAAGAATAGAACAGTTCGAGGATCGCCGCGTCTCGTATGCCGTGGACCGCCTCGGGATCGAGGCCCGGCGCCGCGAGCAGCCGCTCCACTTCATCATTACTCAGGCTGTGGGGCAGCAGGCGCGCGAGCTGGGGCGTCTCGATGCCTTCGGAGGGATCGAGGGGCGCCAGATGCTCATCGCGCAGGAACACATGGAAGCGGCGTATGGCGCTCAGGTGCCGCGCCAGCGAGCGCGCCTGAAGCCCGGACGCAATGAGGCTGCCCAGATGGTCCAGCACATCTTCACGAACCACCTCCGACGCCGAGGTCACGCCATTGTCGCCGAGAAAGCCGATATAGCGACGCAGATCGGTCCCATAGGCCGAAAGCGTGGCTTCGGACAGGCCGGCTTCAAAGACGGCCATTTCCAGGTAACGATCGAGAGCGGTTTCGAGGAGCATTATTTCAGTTGACAGTGGACAGTGGACAGTTGACAGCGGGGGCGGGGTGCCTTGCGCTGCGCCGTGGGGCTTACTATAGCAGAGAAATGGGTCGTATGGGTCGTATGGGTCGTATGGGTCGTATGGGTCGTATGGGTCGTATGAAAGGGATTGAAGCAACTGCCGATGACCCATACGACCCCGACTCCGACCCACAGGACCCACAGGACCCATAAGACCCATCCCCCATTCTTCGCTGTCAACTGTCAACTGTCCATTGTCAACTGAAATAAAAAACCCGGCGCCTCGAAAGGCGCCGGGGAATCTTCAGCTTTTGTTACCCGAGCTTAGTTGCCCAGGGTGATTTCGAACACGGCACGGCGGTTAAGCGCGCGGTTGGCGGCCGAGTCGTTCGGCACAGCCGGGGAGCTCTCGCCCATGCTCTTGGAGCCGATGCGGGCGGCGTCGATACCGGCAGCCTTCATGTAGGCCACCACGGCATCCGCACGACGCTGGCCAAGGGCCATGTTGTACGCATCGGTGCCGACGCTGTCGGTGTGACCGACCACGACCACCGTGTCACCGGGGAACTTGGTCATCTCAGCGACGAGCTTGTCGATTTCAGCTTTGCCTTCGGGCTTCAGCGTGGACTTGTCGAAGTCGAAGAGCACGTTGTTCAGCACGATAGCGGTGCGCGTGGGAACTTCGTTCGCCTTCTGCTCAGGTTCGGGCGCTACCTCTTTGGCGGGTTCCGCCGGAGCGGCAGGAGCGTACGTGTGGTACACAATACCACGGTTGCCCCACAGCTCGCCGTCGTCGGCGTTGGAGGCGGGTTCAATCGGCCACCACCAGTAACCGGAACGGCCCTTGGTGTCAGCGGTCGGTGCGGGGGTAGCACCGGTGTTACCCCACCAGGACATATCGTCCCAATGTTTTGCGGCTTCTGCCTTGCCACCAAAACCACATACGGCGGCAATCAGGGCCAATGCAACTAATCGTTTCATGGCGGTCTTTCTCCTTCTTCGCTGCAATTTAAATTGTCATTCCGCGTCTTTTTTGGTCATACAAAGCATACATAGCTCCGTACCAACCATTTAACCACAATACTCAGGGCGTGTCAAGCAATACCCACCTGATTCGGCGGTTTCCCGACACCATACCGCCTGAGTCCAATCCGTTAGGATTCAAACTCTGGGGGCTATTCTATCATGCCGGGAAGGGGCATGCAACTTCCGTCGGGCGCCCTTGGGCGTTGTCCAGGGTACTGGAAATAAAGGGCTTGACCCGACATCAGACGGCCTCCTTGAGTCGGCCCTGAAGGGTTTCAAGTGCGCCCGCGATCACCGGGTTGTCGGTCCGGTCGATCAATTTGCGCAGTTTCGGAATGGCCCCGCCCACTTTCTTGCCGCTCCGGACGGTTCCGAAAAGGTGGCGGCTGACGGTGGACTGGGTCAGTTGGAGAATGACGGCGATATCTTCCTGCGTCTTCCCATAGTAATAATAAAGCTTCACCACTTCCTTCTGACGGGGGGTGAGGCACTTCTCGATGAAGTCGCTGACGGACGGCTTCACGTCCTCGTAGAACGACTGCATGGCGTAGCGTCGTTCGCGGTCGTCTTCGGACTCGTAATACAAAGCTTCGGTGGCGGGCACCCGGTCAAGGGTCGCCATTTCGGTGGGGATTTCCCAGAAATCGGGATTATAGCTGGCCATATCTCGGCTCTCTTTCGTCTCTGAATTTTTGTTGTGTGTCGCCCTGACCCGCGTAGAACAGGGATTCGGTAAACATAATTCGGCGCCACGTGGGGGATACGTTGGCGCGTTTTACTCGGGCGGCTACATTGACGTGTTTCATGTTGAGATTCCTTCTGGGTCTGTTTGGTTGTGGCGGGCCGAACATCGGCCAACCGGGTTTAAAAGAAAACCACAGGCTTTTGGGGGCCTGTGGCTGGGTAAGCTGTGCTATGTCTTCGCGGAATTGCTAGTGCATATGCCTCACCCGGAGCCCGGCCACGCCAATTACATTGGCATGCCACACGAATACGAGGAATCGCATCGTGTTGCATTTCGTGGCTTTTTCGCCCGGGTTGGTAAACATGGTAGGAATTCCCTGGTTGAAGTGAATGGTGCGTAGTCTATCAGGAGAGACATTTCTGCGCAAGAAAAAATTCCCGCGCGCTAGAATTCGCCCTCGCCACCGTGTTCTCTCCCCCATTAACGGGAATATGCGCACTTTCTCGGGTGTCGCTCGATCTTTTTTTTCGTGCTGGCGTCCAGCAAAACTCGAAAAACATGTAATGGTGGCGTACAAAATTGAACGGATTCTCTGGGCGACAGGGGCGCTGTACAAAAACGTACACCACATCTCCGCGCCGACCATGGCGTAAGGTACTGATACCAATAAACTTAGTGTGACAAACCAAGTCTGGCACGCTCCATGCGTTACACAGTGCAGCATTCAGGTTCTTCCCTCCGGAAAGAACCAGAGGCTTTCTTCGGGGGTCGAGGAAGCGGAAAATCTGTAACGGACGCAGTTAGATCGGAGCCCCCGTGGACGCAGTCACACAAATACTCCCCCTTCCCAGCGCAGCCCTGACGATAGCTTCGGCTCTGGGGGACGCGAGCCCCGAAGAACGCCGGCCGCGCCGCAACCTCATGACCAAGGTTCGCAGTTCCAGCCGCCCTCCGATCGATTTCAATTTCAATACGACGCCACGCATCCTGATTGTGGATGACGAGAACGGTCCGCGCCAGTCCCTTCGCATGCTGTTGAAGGAAGAGTACGACGTGTCCCTGGCGACGGGCGTGGACGATGCGCTGGGCCAGCTCAAGGAAGAGCTGGTGGACATCATCATTACGGATATCCGCATGCCGCATAAGACGGGCATGGATCTCCTGCGCGAAGTTCGCGAAGAGCACGATGACATCGAGTTCATCATCCTGACGGGCTATGGCGAGCTGGATACGGCGATGAAGGCGATAGAGTATGGCGCCTTTGCCTACCTGGAAAAGCCCTTTGATCACCGCATCATGCTGGAAAAGATTCGGGCGTGTGTGGAAAAGCGCCGCCGGGAAGAAGACCGGAAAGCGCTGGAATGCCTCACCATGGAGGCGAATCGCTTCGAGACGCTGGGCCGACTGGTATCGGGCACGATGCACGATCTGGGCACGCCCCTCTCCGTGCTGGGCACGCACCTTGAACTTCTGAGCGCCGACCCCTCGCACGAGAGCCTGATGAAACGCCTGGGAACGATGGAGTCTCAGGTCCGGCATTGCACCGAGCTGGTCCGCTCCACGATGAATTTCCTGCGCCATACGCCGGACGAACAGTCCCCTTTTGATATCAACACCGCGGTGGAAGTCTGCCTGGATGTGGCGCGGCCACTGCTTACGCGCCAGCAGGTGACGCTTCGCACGGATCTGAGCCCGGACATCTCGATCTGCGTGGGCGATTTTGTGCTGGTGCGCCAGGCGATTCTGAACCTGATTTACAACGCCTGCCAGGCGATGGAAGCCCAGGCGGATCCGCGAGAGATCACCATCACGACACGCTGCGAGACGAACCAGCTTGTGCTGACCATCGAAGACACGGGCCCCGGCATACCGGAGAAGGACCGCCAGCGCATCTTCTACACCCTCTTCACGACGAAGGGTAAGAAGGGCACGGGACTGGGCCTGAGCGTGGTGCGGAATGTGATGCACCAGCATGGCGGCGAAGTGACGCTGGTCCCCCGGGAGGGTCGCGGCGCGTGCTTCCAATTGACCTTTCCCTACCGCCGCTGAGCCTCAGGCGCCCCGGAGGGATTTTCGGGAACGATCGGGGTCCATCCAGCGCTCGAGGACTTCGTGGAGCAGGCCGGGGTTGATCGGCTTGCTGACGTAATCATCCATGCCCGCGGCGAGGCAGCGCTCCCTGTCGCCCTGGATCGCGTTGGCCGTCAGCGCGACGATGGGAATTCTCCGCCCGCCGTCCTCTCTCGCCCGGATTTGCTCCGTGGCTTCGAATCCGTCCATTTCGGGCATCTGGCAGTCCATCAAGACCAGATCGAAGTCTTCCCGGCCCACACTCTCCACCGCCTCCCGGCCATTGCAGACCACGTCGCAAACGTAGCCCTGACGCTCCAGCATGCGCACGGCCACCTTCTGATTGACGAGGTTATCCTCGGCCAGCAAGATACGGAATTTCTGCTGCCGCCGCGCCTCCTGAACATAGTGGCGGGTGACCATGGCGGGTTTTCCTTCGCCTTCCTTCTTTCCGAGTACGGCCGCGATACAGTCGAGGAGGCGCTCCGCTTTGACCGGTTTCGGCAGGAATCCGGAGAAGCCCGCCTCCTCCATCTTGCGCGCGTCGCCGCGAACGGCGAGACTGGCGAGGAGGATCAGGGGCAGTTCGCGGGCCTGAGGCAGCGCGCGGATGTGGCGGGCCAGCGCGGGGCCGTTCATCTCCGGCATACCGTGGTCGAGGAGGGCCACTTCAAAGGGTGGGACGGCGGGATCGGCCAGGAGTTCCAGGGCCTCGGGGCCGCCGGGGACACTTGATACGGCGGCCCCGCAGCCTTCCAGGATGGTGCTGATGAAGGCGCGGCTCACGGCGTTGTCATCGGCGAGGAGCACCCGCAAGCCGGTCATGTCGATGGACTCGATGACGGGTTTGCTGGCCGGCTTGAGGGGGGGCCGGAACTGGAGCGTGGCGGTGAAGGTGGTACCCCGGCCCGGCTCGCTCTCGCAGCGCAATCCGCCCTGCATCAATTCGGCCAGTTGCTTGGAGATGGCCAGCCCCAATCCGGTACCACCGTACTTCCGGGTGGTGGACTCGTCGGCCTGGGTAAAGGATTCGAAGAGGCGGCTCATGCGATCCTGCGGGATACCGATCCCCGTGTCGGAGACTTCGAAGCGGACGCGGTCCCCGTCGTCGCCATTCTCATCCAATGCGACGACCACGGTGACCTCGCCTTCGTCGGTAAATTTGAGGGCGTTGCTGATGAGGTTAAGGAGGATCTGGCGGAGCCTTCCCGGGTCGCCGTTGACACACTGGGGCACTTCGGCGTGTACGAGGCAGGCCAGCTCCAGGTTTTTCTCTTCGGCGCGTGCGCCGAGGAGTTCCAGGCATTCGTCGAGGGTATTCCGGAGGTCGAAATCGAGGGATTCCAGTTCGACCTTGCCCGCTTCGATCTTGGAGAAGTCCAGGATCTCATTCAGCAGATCGAGGAGGGACTCCGCCGAGGTCTTGATGGTGTCGGCAAAATCCTGCTGTTCCGCCGTGAGTTCGGTTTCGCGGAGCAGTTCCAGCATGCCCAGCACGCCGTTCATGGGGGTACGTATTTCGTGGCTCATGTTGGCCAGAAACTGGCTCTTGGCCACGCTGGCGGCGCGGGCGGCCTGGGCCATTTCGCGGGCATGCTCGACGGAGACCGCGAGTTCGTTGTTGAGCCGCAGGGCGGCGTCGCGGGCGCGCTCCACCTCGGATTTTCTGCGCTGGTCAAGCACGGCCATGCCGAGCTGACCGCCGATCCCTTCGAGTACCGACAACCAGAGGGCGTCGCGCCGGGGCCGGCTGTGGCAGCGGGCATAGAGGAGTCCCTGAATCTCGCCGCCGGCGTAGAGGGGTATGATGTAACTTCCGAATCGCTCTTCGAGGGCCTCTCCCTGGGCGGCGCTATACACGAGCACCTGGCGCCCTTCAATCTCGCCTTTGGCCCAGAAAGATTGGACCACCTTTTCCATATCCGGTCGCCAGGCGGGGTCCTGGTCCTCATCGTAGACCGCGGCAAGGTGGAGTTCGGCTTCGGCGGGCTCATTCAGATAAACGGCGACGCGCCGCTCGGCCTTCATTTCGCGGATGCTCGCGATGACCGGAAGGATGCTCTGGAAGAGGTGTTCGAGGCTGTAGGCGTGCTGTATGAAGGCGTAGAGGGTAGCCTGGAGGCGGAGGGCTTCGTTGTTGAATTCCAGCGCTTCCTGGGTCGCCTTGTGGGCGGTTATATCGCGGATGACGCCGGTGAAGGCGGGGCCTTCGCGGGTTTCCATGGCGGTCAGGGATATTTCGACAGGAAATTTTCGCCCATCGCGGCGTCGGGCGATCAGCTCGCCCGCCGCCAGGCCGATTTCGCTGGCGTGCTGGGCGTGGAGATCGGCGATGCTGGGCAGGAAGTCGGAGGCTTCGGTCTGGCCGAGGAGGAGATCGAGGAAGTTCTCCCCGGTCATGTTTTCGTTTTCGAAGCCGAACATGGTGCGAATTGCGGGGTTGGCCGCCTGGATCAGGCCGCGGGCATCGAGCACGACAACGCCGTCGGTGATGGTGTCGAGGACTTTCTTATACTTAACCTGGCTCTCCAGTTGCTGCTCGATCATGGTATTGAGTGCGATGGCGAGTGAGCCGACTTCGTCCCGGGCGATTATGTTGGCGTAGACACCTTCCTCCCCGCGTGCGCGCGAATCGAGGGCGAGTTCGATGGCGTGGATGGGATCGAGCACGTAGCGCCGCAGGAGGACATAGGCGAGGAGCGTCATCATGGCCATGAGCAGGGCCACCAGGCCCCCGAGACTGGCGGAGACGGTGCAGACGGCGGCCACGGCAAGAACGGCCGCGACCACGAGGGGTAGCAACACTTTCAGGGCCACCGAGTGGCGAATGGTGTCCCGCATCACGATGGCGAGCCCTCCCGGCGGGCACCCGCCTTGAGGGTGGCGCGTCCCCGTGCGGCGGGGCCATCGCCCCCGCGCGGCACCGCGGCCACAGAAAGATACGCTCTCATGGTTTACAGCCTTTTGCTCTCGATCCAGCAGGTGGTCATCCTGCCCCGAATGGCGGCGCCGCTCCCGGCGAGCCGGGATTGGCGTGGAGACCCACACTGTGAGTATAGCTCAACAGCGCCGGGGGATAAAGCGGCGGCCCCGCCACGAAAATCCGGCGATACCGGACGGTTTGGCGCGGCGGACCCGGGATGTCCGGGGGGCTGCGCCGGCGGGTGGGGGATTGTTAATATGGCCGCTCCGGATGCTACGATAGGCGATATCATTATGTAGTTCACTCGGGCCGCCTTGTGGCCAAATCAAGGAGCACTTGTATGCGTTATCTCAGTCGGGGCGTTGTTGCACTTCGCGTGGTTGCGGTAGTTGCGATTCTGGCCGTGGTCAGTTCGGGGTGCGGCTGGATCGCGGACACGGACCGGATCGTGGTTGCCAAGATTGGCGACAAGAACATTACGAGAGGCACGTTGCAGCATTACATCTACGACATGCCGGATGACAAGCGACCAATCATCCGTACGCGCCAGGACTATGTTCGGGTGCTGAGACAGTACATCGACAAGGAGATCAAGATCCCGCTCGGTATCGAGCTTGCCGCCAAAGGTGAAATCAAGGTCGACCGCGACGCCGTGCGTGAAGAGTTTTTCAAGACGGCCGGCGACAAAGAGGAGACCTATCGCCACATGTGGGCCATTCCGGTTCCGAAGCCCGGTGAGGAATCCCAGCTCATGCAGATCTACAACCTGACCGCCGAAGAGATCCAGCGGGTCAAGGACATGATCGAGCAGGAAACGGACGTGATGCTGGATAAGATTCAGGGCGATCAGGCGGTCTCTTATCTGGCTCAGAAGGCTTTCCTGGCGAAAGAACTGGTGCTCGACGAGGAAGACCTCAAGATGGAGTACGAGGTCAACAAGGAGAACTTCAAGAGTTTTGAGAGCCTCACGATTCTCGGGCTCCAGTTTCCCACGTCCGAGCCCGGATCCTCCGCCGAGGCTTCCAAGGTGCGGGAACGGTTGAATGCCGGGGAGACCTTTGAGGATATTCTGAACGAATACCTTGCAAAAGACATCCGCTATGGAATCGAGTCCGTTATCGAGAACAACCCCTCGCTCGAGCGTTTCAAGGGCTTCTGGCAGGAGGCCTCCGGCGCGGCGGTTGGCGATGTGCTCGGGCCGACGTATATGCCCGACTATGGCCGGGTGAGCAAGGATGCGAACGGCCAGGCGGTTCAGGAGACGGTGCCGGAGTGCTGGATCGTATTCAAGGTACTGGAAGCCAAGCCCGCCGAGGTGTTGCCTTTCGAAGAGGCGCGCCCCTATGTCTCGGGTCCGGTGGCCTTCACCGCGATGATGGACAGACTTTGGGAAGAAAAGGGCGCGGAGATCTTCGAGGACAAGATTCCTGAACCCCGGGGTGGTGATAAGGACATCTTTGAAAGCTAGGCTTTGTCGCCTCCGTCCGATGTCGGAATATAGCGCCCTCGCGCCAACACCTGGTTGGGATCGAGGGCGCTTTTAATTTGCGCCGCGGCCTCCCAATAGACGTCGCCCCGGCGGACGAGGCGCGCCATGCCTGCTGGACTGCTGCGGTAGGGGATGTAGCCTTCGGCGATGACGGCCTCGGCGGCGGCCGCGTAGCAGGACCGGGCACGGTCCACGTCGTCCGGCTGTGACTTGTCGAAGGAAACGTTCATCACCGCGACCATGGATCGCTCGTTGAGCAGGGTAAAGGTCATGGGCAGGTCAAAGCCGTGGCGCTGGAATATGGGAGTGACGATATCGACAACCCGCCGGGCGTCTTCCCCGCGGAGGGGCAGCACGGGCGCGAGCCAGATCAGGCCCGCCGGGGTGTCGAGTGGATCGGTGATACGTCCCTCCCACCCTTCGCGCAGTCGCCAGCCGAGGCTCTGGAGGGGCATGTCGGTGGGAATGCCCTTGAGCAGGCCATAGTTTGGTTCGAGGGCGTCGAGGTGCTTGCGCAGGGTGGGAGCCAGGCCGATTCGGCCGAGCCAGCCTGCGACGCGCCTGCCGAGGGCGAGCTTGCGATCATTGACGAAGACGACCTTGCCCATGTCGCCGAAAATCCGCTTCAGCCGACGTCGGGCCTCGCGCACCTGGGGCGGCGTTCCGGAAAAGGATCCGGTGATGTTCCACGCGCCGAGGCGGGTTTCCGCGCGCAGGGTGCGGCGCAGATCCTCCGGCAGGGGCGTCTCGCCCTTGGCGCGCTCCCAGGGGTATTGGTCCATGCTGGTGAAGACCCGCAGGTCGTTGCCGATGTGCACCGCGCTGTTCAGGATGCCGTGGAGCCGCAGGGGCCGCAGTCGATCGATGGCCTCGGCCAGTTGGTCCTCATCGGGCACGCGCACGAGGAAAAAGCTGAATGCTTCGGGCTTCGGGCAGAGCCATATGCCGATGCGCACGACGATGCCGAGGTTGGATTGCATGAATAGCCCGTCGAGGATGGGCCCCACACCGTAGGGATAGACGTGGGCCGATTTTGCGCCCGGAAAGTGGCCAAATCCCGTGTCGAGAAGACGTCCGTCGGGCAGGACCACCGTCATGCCGCAGGTAGTGCGCACATGATCCCCGTAGGCGGTGTGACCAAAACCCCGCTCGCACATGTTGCCGACGATGCTGGCATCCGGTCCGGCCCCGGTAACGTCCACCCAGTATTCCGGGGCCTGCCGGCGGACGGCGTCGAAGAGTTGCTGCTGGGTGACGCCGGGCTCGATGACCGCGTAGCCCAGTTCGCGGTTGATCTCAAAAATCCGATTCATGCGCCCGAGATCAATGATGGCGGCGTCGTCCACCGCCGCGCAGGCGTCGCCATAGCCCCAGTTCTTCCCGCCGGAGATGGGATAGACGCCGTGGGCATGCTCCTGGGCAATGCGAACGATAGCCTGCACATCTTCCGGCGATTCGGGATAGAGCACGCAGTTGGGCGTGGTGCCCTGGGGCTGCATGGTGCGGGCAAAGCGGGCGATGGCTTCAGAGGTGGTGTCGACTTTCGCCTGGCCCAGGGTCTGTCGCCAGGCATCGATGGCGGGGTGCGCCATGGTTCAGAACCGGAAATGGACGAAGAGCCGCCCGAAGTTCTTGCTGTCTTTTTCGACGCGGTGGTAGAGCGCCTTGATCTCGCCGCGTTCCAGGAACCTGAGGACGCTTTTCTTCAACTGGCCACTTCCCTTGCCGGGGATAATCTCCACCAGCACGATCCGCTTCTCCACCGCCTCGCGTATAATGCGGTTCAGTTCTTCTTCGATGCGTCCGCCTTTGTTGTAGATGTCGTGGAGGTCGAGTTTCAGCTTGGCCATGAATTCAGATCCAGAGTTCGCCGCTTGCTCCAGCGGACGTCATGCGTTACCATCAGCCCGGGCGCTTCGAGAGCACGGAGCGGTCTGGGGAAGTATAGCGGATTCGCGACCTGAACGCGAAGGAGAGCGCGATGTTGAATGGCATGGACTGGATTGTAATCGGCGGCTATTTCCTCGTCGTCTTTGCTGTGGCGTGGTGGGCCTCGCGCGGCGAGAAGAACCACGAGCGCAACAGCGCCGACTACTTTCTGGCCGGGCGCAACGCGGGCTGGTTTGTCATCGGCGGATCCCTCTTCGCCTCGAACATCGGCTCGGAACACCTGATCGGCCTGGCGGGCACGGGTGCGGCCAGCGGGCTGGCCGTGGCCCAGTTTGAGATTCAGGCCTCGCTGATACTACTGCTCCTCGGCTGGTTTTTCGTGCCCTTTTACCTCCGCAGCGGCGTCTACACCATGCCGGAGTTCATGGAGCGGCGCTACTCCCCCACCGTGCGCTGGTATCTCGCCCTCATCTCCGTCGTGGGCTATGTGCTGACCAAGATATCGGTCACCATTGCCGCCGGCGGCATCGTCTTCGAGTCGCTGATGGGGATGAATTTCTGGACCGGTGCGATTCTGGTCGTCGTTGCCACGGGGGCCTACACGGTCCTCGGCGGCCTTCGTGCCGTGCTCTATACGGACCTGCTGCAGGTCTTCGTGCTCGTCGGCGGCTCCGTTCTGATTACCGTCGTCGGGATTAATCAGGCCGGAGGATGGACCGCGCTTCGGGAGGCGGCCCCGGCGGGCTTTTTCTCCGTGTGGAAGCCCATGACCGATCCGGCCTTCCCCTGGACCGGCATTCTCTTCGGCGCGCCCATTCTGGGCGTCTGGTACTGGTGCACGGATCAGTTTATCGTCCAGCGCGTGCTCGCCGCTCACGGGGAAGACGACGCGCGGCGGGGCACGATAATGGCCGGATTCTTGAAGCAACTCCCGTTGTTCATTTTTGTTATCCCCGGGATTGTGGCCTATGTGCTGAGCCAGCAGGGGGCGCTCACCCTGGAACGAAGCGACGCGGCCCTGCCCACGCTCGTGGCGACGGTGCTCCCCATGGGGCTGCGCGGCGTCGTGGTCGCCGGACTCCTGGCGGCCCTCATGAGCTCCCTGTCCTCCGTGTTCAATTCCTGCTCCACCCTCATCACCTGGGACATCTATCGCAAGATGCGCCCCGACGCGACTGAGAAGACCCTTGTGCGCGTGGGCCAGTGGTCCACGGGCGTACTCGTGGTCCTGGGACTTCTGTGGATCCCCCTGATGGCCCATGTCTCGGAACAGCTCTATCAGTATCTCCAGAGTGTGCAGGCCTACATCGCCCCGCCCATTGCCGCCGTCTTTCTCATTGGCCTCCTCTGGGGACGGGTCAATGCCCAGGGCGCCATTGCCTCGCTCCTCACCGGCTTCCTCCTTGGGATGGGACGGCTCGCGCTGGAATTGAACAAGGACAGCCTCTCCGGCTTTGCATTGGAACTAGCCTCCATCAACTTCCTGCACTACGCCTGCCTGCTTTTTGTCGTGTGCAGTGGCGTGCTCGTACTGGTGAGTCTGGCGACCCCGGCCCCGAGTACCTCGCAGGTTCATGGACTCACCCACGCTACGGTCAAGGGCGTTCCAACGCTGGGACGCCCCGTATCGGCATCGTGGCGCGCGAAGGATGTGGGTCTGAGCCTGGTGCTCTTTGGTATTGTGGCCTTTTTGTGGATCTACTTCCGGGGGTAATTCCCGGAGATCTTGTATTGGTTATAACAATTGACACGGGCCGGGCCTGTTCCGCTACGATGGGCGCGAAAGGAAATCAACCCCATGACACGCTTTCTACCCCTGATCCTTACGTCGATTGCAGGGCTCGCAAGCACGGCATCCGCCGCCGAGCCCGTTACCATGCCGGAGAATCTCCTGCTGGCGCCCACGCCAGCCAATCCACGCAATTCCGAAGGTGACTTCATCGCGCTTAAGGATGGCCGAGTACTTTTCGTCTACACCCACTTCACCACGGGAGCGAGCGACTATGCGGAGGCCCACCTGGCCTCGCGCGTGTCCAGCGATGGCGGCCAGACGTGGAGCAGCGAGGATCGGGTTGTAGTGGCTCACGAAGGCGGACACAATGTCATGTCCGTCTCGCTGTTGCGACTTCAGAATGGCGCCATCGCCCTGCTCTATCTGCGCAAGGTCGATTTCGACAATTGCCTGCCCCAACTGCGCATTTCCACCGACGAGGGCGAGACCTGGTCGGAGCCCACGGCGTGCATCACGGAGCCCGCGGGGTACTATGTGGTAAACAACGATCGCATGGTCCAGCTCAAGAGCGGCCGCTTGGTCATTCCCGCGGCACGGCATGTCCTCAAGGGCGAAGAAAAGTTTCAGCCGGGCAAAGCGCTTTGCGTGCTCTCCGACGACAACGGCAAGACCTGGCGCATGAGCCAGTCGCTGCTGGAAGCGCCGACGGAGATCTCGTCGGGCCTTCAGGAACCCCTGGTGCTCGAAATGAAGGATGGGCGGCTGCTGATGATCTGTCGCACGAACGGCGGCGCGCAGTATCGCTCTTTCTCCGCCGACGGCGGCGACACCTGGAGCGCGGTGGAGCGCACGAATCTTCTCTCCCCCACTTCGCCCGCCACGGTGGAGCGCATTCCCGGCGGCGACGACCTGCTGCTGGTCTGGAACGACCACACCGGCATCTCAGAAGAATTGAAGGATAAGCGAACGCCCCTTCGCGCCGCGCTATCGCAGGACGACGGCAAGACCTGGCGCGTGGTGAAAACATTGGAGGACAATCCGGCGGGATGGTATTGTTATACCGCCATGGATTTCGCGGAGGGGCATGCGCTCCTCGGCTATTGCGCCGGTATCCGCGGCAAAGAAAACAATGGCCTGCAAACGACCAAGGTCACCCGGCTCAAGCTGGAGGATCTGTACACCAACCTGGAAAACGCCCCCGTAATCCAAGAGGAATTTTGACCATGAAAAACCTGCTTGTCGTATCGTGTATTGCCCTGGTGGCCTGCGTCGCGGGCTCCGTACTGCGCGCCAGCGCCGTGGAAGAGAAAGCACCCATGAAAGTATTGCGCCACATCGTCATGTTCAAGTTTTCCAGCGAAGAAGCGGCCAAAGAAGTTTCCGCCGCTTTTGTGAAGCTGGAAGAAGAGATCGACCAGATCAAGGGCTTCGAATGGGGCACGAACGTGAGCAAGGAAAACCTGGACAAGGGCCTCACCCACGCCTTCACCCTGACTTTCCACAGCCAGGAAGACTTGGACGCCTACATCGTCCACGAAGCGCACAAGAACTTCGCCGGGAACCTGGGCAACAAGGTGACCGACGTTTGCGTGTTTGACTACTGGGCGGAATAAGGGCAATTGGGAGCGCCCGGGATCTCGACGAGATCCCGGGCGCTTTGCTTTTGGGCGGGGGAATGGGGCGTATGGGACCTATGAGAAGGACTTCCTGAATGCCCGCGCGACCCATAAGACCCCTACCATTGACATCCCGGCGTCCGGCGTGCAGGATAAAGGCACTCGCCATTTTCCATTGCCCTGAAGGAACCCGTCCGGATGAAGTCATTATTTGTGTTGCCCATTCGTTTGTGCCCGATGGCGTTCGCCGCGCTTGCACTGACCCTTCCCGTTTTCGCCCAGGTTTCGATTGTGAGCGAGGGCAGGGCTACAGCCGCCATCGTCACCGCCATGCAGCCCACACCCACCACGCAGTATGCCGTGAAGGAACTCACGGAGCATGTGGAGAAGGCCACGGGGGTCCGGCTGGCGGTGGTCACGGAAGCGGCAATTCCGGAGACGCTGCACACCCGCGTCTTCATTGGCGATACGGAGACGGGACGACGACTGGGTATCGAGCCTGACCAGTTGCCCCGTGAAACGTACCTGATCCGTTCCGTGGGCAATGACCTGTTCATCGCGGGGCGCGACGCGGGCGGCGATCCAATGTCCGACAGCAATCCCGATTCGGGGACGCTCTTCGGCGTTTACGAGTTGCTGGAGCGCTTCGTCGGCGTACGCTGGCTCTGGCCCGGTGAACTGGGGACTTATGTGCCGGGAACCGCGACCATCGCTTTCTCGGCCGTGAACGAGACCAAAGCGCCTGCGCTCCAGTTTCGCCGTTTCTATCTGTCGCATATCCATTCGGTCATCAACGGTCAACCCATCGACGCGGACAATGCGCGCGTGGGCTTCAGTGTGGAAGGCGCGGCGGCCTACGCGAAAGCGCTGGAGGTGCTGCTGCGCCGGCACCGCATGGGCGGGATGGACATCAAGCCGCCGACCGGCCACTATTTCCACGGTTGGTGGAAGCGCTATGGCAAGGAGCACCCGGAGTGGTTCGCGCTGCGCACCGACGGCACCCGAGGCCACCCTGACCCCGACTACGACAACACGCCGATGTGCGAATCGAACGAGGAATTGCAGGACTTCGCGATTGACCAGTGGGACGGCCAGGGCGTGCTGGTGCTGGGCCCGGTGGACCGTCCAGGCCGCTGCACCTGTGCGAATTGTCGCGCGTGGGACGGCCCTCAGCCCGTGAATCCGCCGTGGTTTGCCTCCTACCACTATGGCGCGGACCCGCGCAGCGAGGGACTGTATGGCGGGGCGACCTCGGACCGCATGGCGCGCTTCTGGAAAATCATGCAGGAAAAAGCCCGCAAGAAGAACCCCAACGCGCAGGTGTCGATTTCCTTTATCTATGAGAACGAATTCACTGCGCCGGTGACGGGCGTCACGCTCAATCGGGATTTCTACGGCGAATTCGTGCAATGGCAGGACCCGCACCTGCGCTATTTTCCCATGCCGGACGAGGCCGTGGAATGGCTCAAGGAACAGTGGCTCGGATGGCGCGCGACGGGCATCCGGATGGGCTACCGCCCCAACTACCTGCACGACGGCTACGTGATGCCCCACTTCGAGACCCGACAGGAAGGCGAGTTCTTCAAGTTTGCCGTCGAGCACGGTATGGAAGGCGCCTCCTTTGATTCCCTGACGGGTCAGTGGGCTGCGCAACTGCCGCGCCTGTACATGCATTTGCGACTTTTCGAGAAACCGGAACTGGAGCTGGAGGCCATGCGCGCGGAGTTCCTCGCCGCCTTCGGCCCCGCGGCGGACGCCATCGACCGCTATTACCAGTACTGGGAAAACTACGCTACGGAAAACACCCTCCCCTTTACGGAGCTGTATCGGGAAGTCGAACGGCGCTACGCCAACTACGTGAAACGCGCCCACCATATGTTTCCGCCGGAATCTTTTGCCCCGGCGGAGGCGCTGCTGGAGGAGGCTCTGGCCGCAACGACGAGCCTGCCCGACACCCAGTTTGCCGAGCGGGTCCGCTTCGTCCAGCTTGGTCTCGAACACGCCAAACTTGCCTCGCGCCTGGCCGCAGTTTACGACGGAGAAGAATCACTGCCACCGGAGAAGGTGGGCGAAGGCTTGGCGGCGCTTGAGGCGCTGGTGGCCTTCCGAAAGGCCCATGAGCTCAGCTTCTTCTCGGATCTCTTCCACGCCACCGCGTACTGGGAACGCCCGCGCATGAACCTGGATGAGCTGATTAAGCAATGATGGGTCTTGCGCGCCCCGCGACCCGATGGGACGAATGAGTCTGGCTTGACGTTGGTATATCAGGTTGGAGATCCCGCCATGAACAGCCCGTACTTTTCCGCCGCACCAATGAGCGCCCTGATTCGCGGGACGACCATCTTCACCTATGCCCTGCTTGCGGTCATCATCGGCTTTGGCCTGTTTACCGGTCCGAGAGAGCTTGCGGTCTGGACCCTGTCGATGGTGGTTATGCCGCTTGGTTTTATGGCAATCGGCCCGATTTTCATGGTCCGTGGATACTCCCTGGAGCCTGACCGGCTTCGTATTCGGCGGCTGGGCTGGAGTTCCACCGTCGATCTCCGTGATTTGCGCGATTTCAGCATCGACCCGGATGCGATGAAGGGGAGCTGGCGCATTTGCGGCAATGGCGGGCTCTTCTGCTACTCAGGTTATTTCCGGAGCCGGAAACTGGGTAACTTCCGGCCTTTCGTGACGGATCCCAAGCGAGCCGTGGTCCTTCGTACGGCGCGGAAGCCCTTGGTCGTCTCGCCGGAAGATCCGGAGCGCTTCGTGGCGGCGCTTACGGAGCAATTCGGCGGCTCGGACTCGGCCACGTACGACCAGGAATAAGCTGGAGAGAATTCCTTCGGGGTGCGTTCAGTCGCCCCTGGCATACATTCTGATGTCTTGCACGCAAAGGCGCGAAGTCGCAAAGAAAGTTGGGACGCAAGCTCAAATCGGCCCCGCCTTGTTCGCCGGGAGGAATCATGTACGCAGAGCGCTTCCTTACCTGCTTGTTCTTCGTGCCCTTCGTATCTTCGTGGTGAAAAATCTTCCGGCCATGCGGGCATGGAAAATCTCGGAGAACTCTCGATCTGCTCCACGTCTTGGCGCCCCATTTTCGAGGTCTTATGAGACCATCGGTGAGTTTCAGTTATTTTCGTGGTCAACTGAAAGAAAAAGGCCACGGAGCACGCTGAGGCGCGGAGCGTAAAGCAGACGAGAGACTTCCGTCCCAAGAGCCAGACCTCTTCAAGAACGGTGTCGCGGCCAACGGGGGCTGCCTCTGGTATTTTTTGTCCCGCTTGGCGGGGCTGCGGCGTCTTACAAGACAGGATCGCGGAGGCGGCGGCAGCGCGGGCGATGGGATTGGGAAATCGTGCGCCCGATTATCCGAGAGTAGCCCACGATGCCCGGCCACGCGATTGCGTTGCGACCTTTGCCCCGTACATTTTTGTACAAGCCAAGCTACCCTATTGAGCCGAGGAAAGTTAGCCCTGGATCCGCCTCGTTGAGGTTCTGCTTCGTTTGTCACCCCGCGCGGGCGCGATGTGGGCTCAGATCCTTGTCGTAGGGGATCGGTGCGGACTGTATCCGCACGGCCCGGACATCGCGCCCGTGCATTGTTTCTTTGGGGGCTCCGTGGACTTGCGTTGCTGAGGCGTGCGACGCGTCAGGAGTATGAGGAGACCAGCACGTTTTCGAGCTTGTAGTTCAAGTACACCTGTTGCTCGGACTTCGGCTTGGGCTTGGGCTTGGCTTCGGCGCCGCCCACAATCTGGGCCGCTTCTTCCAGGGTCACGGGCTGGGCTTCAGCGGATTCTGAATTCAAGTCGTCTATCTTTACAGTTGCCATAGTGGGACTCCTTTCGTTGATGTCTGGTGTTTCGCAGTGAAAATTGAATCGTTAGAATCGAACGGAGCCGTCGCCAAGGGCCACGTTGACGCCGCCGATGTGCTTGCTCTGGACGGAGACATCGCCTTTGATGCCTTCGTACTGCATGTAAATCGGGCCACCTTTCACCTGGGCAGCTTCCTGCTCGTTTACGGCGGTTGTGTCGGTCAATTCGTTCAGTTTAATGGTGCTCATGGCAGGTTCCTCCTCCCCATCGCGGGGCGTTGAGTTGATGAAATCGTTAACAAAGAATCAGGACTTGGGCGTGGAAAAGCTCATCAAGATTTCACCCTTGTGGTCAGCCCGCTTGCTTTCGCCGTCGATACCATCGAACTTGATGTAGGCGGCGCCCCCCTTCACATTTTCAGCCTGGACTGTGGTGACTTCCGTGGTCTCGTTCAAGTCGGTGATTTTGATCGTGCTCATGGTTTCTTCCTCCACCCGAGTTCGGGATTTTTGTTTGGCCCGTGCCTTTCATCGGCACATGCTCACGCTAAGCGCCTTCCGTGCCAAGTGCCACCCCCGCCATGCAACATCCTTTACTCCAATCACTTAGGCTTTGGGATTGCCTCCGTGATACGATAGCGGAACTCGGATTCGCTGGGTCTGAAAATGTAGCCAAACGCTACCATGGCCCGATATCGAATCCATGCATGCACGAATTCAGGATGGCGCGCACGGGGCTGGCCCCAGCGCCGCGAGGACCCCTTCATGTTCATAACCACTGCCCTGGCCCTGCTCGTCTTCGCCCTCCTGCTCTGGGGGCTCAGCCTGCTGATGCGCAACGCCAGCATCATCGACTGCTTCTGGGGCCTCGGCTTCATCCTCGTATGCACCGTCGGACTGCGCCTCTACGACCCGCCCACCCCGCACCAGGTCCTGCTCGCGGGCATGGTTTTCCTCTGGGGCGCGCGCCTCTCCCTTTACCTCACGTGGCGCAACTGGGGCCAGCCGGAGGACTACCGCTACAAGGCCATGCGCGATCACCACGGACCCGCCTTCGCGTGGAAAAGCCTCTTCACCGTGTTCCTGTTGCAGGGCTTCCTCACATGGTTTATCTCCCTGCCGCTGCAGGTCGCAATCGCGTCGGAATCGCCCGTGCCCTGGGATGGCCTGGCACTGGTCGGCGTGGTGATTTTTCTCGCGGGCCTGACCTTCGAAAGCATCGGGGACTGGGAGCTTGCGCGCTTCAAAGCGAAGCCGGAGAACAAGGGCAAGGTCATGGATCAGGGACTCTGGCGCTACACCCGCCACCCGAACTACTTCGGTGACGCCCTACTCTGGTGGGGCCTCTTCATCACCGCCCTCCCCGCGCCCAACGTGATCTACACCGTGCTAAGTCCCATCGTGATGACGCTGCTGCTCATGAAGGTCTCCGGCGTGCCCCTGCTGGAAAAGCGCATGGCCGAGACGCGACCAAAATACGCGGAGTATGTGCGGAAGACACCCGCGTTTTTTCCTGGGCGGCCGAGGGACTAGGGCCGGAGCTTTCGCTCCTGAATTCCTGGTAATTCCGTCAAACCGAATTGTGCAGAAAGTCGGTGCGTTCCATAGTTGGCGCAATCTAGAAAAAATCGACTTTCCCCTGCGGATGGGCGGCAAGAGAATGTGGCACAGCCGTCCCGGCTGTGTTTTCTCGCTTACTCGAAGTCACTTTCGACCATTGTTTGCACCAACTCCTCGAGAGGAGAATCGGGTGCAAACATGGGTTCTCGTCGATGCTATCCAGCTTCCCCCCCGCACCCAATCACAGCCGGGACGGCTGTGCCACATTCCTTTGCGATCTTTGCGTTCCTTCGCGGCCAAGTTTTCAATTCACCACACGGACCTACAGGTAAAGACGACGCCATTGACAGTTACCACAGCATGTGTTACTGTCGGGATGCACTAGCGATATAAAAATTTTTCCCTCACTCATCCGCAAGGTAGTTGTTATCCGGAGATCCTCCCATGGCTCGCACGTTGGTCTTCGCAACGCTGCTCGCTGGACTTTGCATTTCGCCCCCGGCACTCAACGGCAAAGTCTCCTCCAACTCCGGCGCATCGGCCCAGACCGTCCAGCAGACCGTAACGCGCGCCACTGCATACTTGCGAACCGAAAGCGCGGCCTGGCTGAGCTCACGCACCTGCGCCGCCTGCCACCACATTCCCATGGCCCTTTGGGCGCTGAGCGAAGCGGACCGGCGGGGCTATGAAGTCGATAAGCAATTCATTACTGATACCACCGAAACCGCGCTGGGCAGCGTGGAAAAACTGATGGCCGTGGGATTGCAAGCGAATCCGGCCAATCCGCCCGACCCGCGCCCGATGGCGGCGGGCGTGAACATCGGTGCCGCCTTCATGGCCGCCGTAGGGTCATCGCTGCTACCGCTGGAACCGGGCCAGAGAGACACCGTCACTTTCATCGCCGACGACATCGTCAAGAAGCAGCGCGGGGACGGCTCCTGGGAGTTCTTTCTCAGCCGCTCACCGGTCAACGAAAGCCAGACGACGGATGCGGTCTGGATCATCATGGCGTTGCAGGCCGATAATCGACCTGGCGCGCTGGATTCGCGCCGTGGGGCCATCGAAAAAGCTTCGGCGTGGTTGGCGAACGCATCGCCGCCCGATAATCTCCAGGACAAGGCCCTGGGGCTGCTCCTGGCCAGTCGCGCGGGCAAATCGCGCGCCGAGATGCAAACGCCCATCGACGAAATCCTCGCTCTCCAACTGGAAGACGGTGGTTGGGGCCAGAAAGCAGACATGCCCAGCGACGCCTTCGCCACAGGCGAGGTCTTGTACGTGCTCTCCCTCGCCGGGTATACGCCTGCCGACGCCCCCATACAACGCGGCATAGATTTCCTCGTCACGACGCAAGCGGAGGACGGCAGTTGGCTGATGACTTCACGCGCCACGCCCGACGGCAGCCCGGGGAGTTCGAAGCTGTTGACGCCGATCACCTGCGCCGGTGCGGCATGGGCTACGTTGGGATTGGCGAGTTTGGTGCCGAATGGGCCGTGAACGAGGGCGGGCTGGATTTTGTGGTGCAACTGAGAAACGCGGCATTCAAGACAAATCAACTTGCCGATTCCCTACTCGAATTCAGAAACCAAATATAAATCTCGCACCAAATAGAATAGAAGGAAACCCAACAAACACGAAAAGAAACCGCAATCTGTCGCGTCGAGTCCACGGAGACAATTTCTCGTCCGTGCGTTCAATGGGTACAGTAACCCTTCGCTCAAGTTCAGCGATGAACGCAGGCATATTCGCGAGAGGATGGACTACCAACGCGTTCCCGTGCTGATCCTCAACGAGCACTCGATACTCTCCATCACTTGGCCCTCTACCCGCGACCACCTTTGACACCAAAGACAAAGTGATAACCGGGAGCCATACATTTCCTTGAAGTATATGGCTGAGGCTGTCACCGTCAATCCTGTATAGCCCCCCGAGTCTCGACAGAATGGGCGTGAGTACCACGTTGAATAGAACCATCACGAAGATTGTTGCCCCCAGTAGTGCGCCGAGACCAGGAAAGTTCTCTCCTTCTACAGGAACTAACCAGATCATGGAAGGGGAAGAATCCAATAGTACCAACACAAAAGCCAAAATGCTTCCCGATCTTCTTATATGTGAATTCATCCACTTTCTGGTTTCAGGCGAATAGCAGAAATCCATTGACACCGCGCAGCTTTCCCGATCTTCCGACATGTCAATTCGAAATCTCCCTGGTCCCTGGTCGCCGCGTTGTTCCGCAAATCGGACACGGGTCCAAGACTGTTCTTCCGTTGGGCAACCTCTGGCCCCAGTACTTGAGTGCATACGGCATTTTCAAACCAAACCCGTCCGACGTGTCGTCGTGAAGAAGAAATTCTTCGAGGCCAACATCCCGAATTCTGTCCAGCCGCGTCATGGCGTCCGCCAGCGAATGATACGGAATCCCACCGTCCAGCGAAGACTCCATAACATCGTCCGCGTCTTCGCTTTGCTCGTATTCATCCGACCATGTCCAGTGCGCCAACGCTTCTATTTGCGCTTCGATAAGGGCAATGTTCGCTGCATCCTGCGACAAGGCCAGACCCGACGCCGCTTGCATCCGGACACTCTCTACCGTGTACGATGCACTATAGTCGTCCACTGCATGGGGCACGTTGACCCATGTCCCAATCAGCTCTTCCGCGCCTTCCTTGGTAAACGCCCGCCTGAGCGTTGACGTTGCGGAATCAAGCTCGAAGAAACCAAGTAAACCCACAGCCGCCGCCTTCCCATAGACGTTGACATAGCCATGGCCTTTACTTGCGTCGGCGTCTTTCCAGAGGTCTGGACGACGAATATAAGCGAGTATGGCGTTTAACGAAGCCTCATCCCTGCTATCGCTCAGCCATGCGAGCATGCTGCTAATGGAGCGCCAGCGATTCTTATAGGCCGGGTCTTTCAGCATATCGCGCAGCAGTGGAAGGCACTCCCGATCTAGCCCACTCGTCGCATCTGCGTAAAGCGTATGAATAGGGATTTCTTCGGTGCCGACAAGAACGAGAATCTTCTGCATCATCACCTCCTTCTCATCCGGCACTCGCATGGAATCAGCGCCGCTGACCGGCAGATACGGCTCAAGGGGAACTGCCCTTGCTGGAGATGGTTTGTCTCCTTCATCCGCGACCAATTCGACTTCGACCGGTGACTCGCCCGTTTCAGGATCCTGATCGCGATCAATTGTGAATGAGTTCCGCAACAGAAAGATCCCGCACAAAACAGTGAGCAGTCCCACTGATGCACCGACCAGCACCGATCTCGAGTTTGCCATAGGCTGCCGCCCCGTCCTTCGTTCTACGTAATCGCAAATTCAATGCTACGGAAAGCGCCGCTTTCTTTCTACGTATCCGCAACTTCAAGACTTATTGTGGCTCCAATTCACTCCAGAGATATCGCTGCCCGACTCCTCGGAAACTTTCTGGGTTGAGAGAAGTCTCGGTCCGGGGTTGAGAAACACACGTGACGACGCGCGCTCGTCCTCGCGAAGCGCCTCGACAATTCTATCTAAATCATTGCCATACTTTGCCGCGTGGGCCTTGACAATTTCGCGAATTTCTTCAACAATCGGGTCTGGAATGATTGGCTAAACCTCCACTTTCCCAGAGCGGCGCAGTCTAATGGGTTCACGAAGTTCCCTCAGTCAAAGGTTTGTACGGCGTCGACTCTTCCGAAGCCCTCGTTACCCGAACGCGCTTGGCTTCGAAGTTGACAAATTCTCGACCCGATGCGCGCTCCATCTCCTGGTAGGCTTGCACTATTCGCTTAAGATCGTTTCCATACTGCGCCGCGTGTTCTTTGCGGTACTTGCGAATTTCTTTCACAATTGGGTCGTCAATCATCCTTACCTCCTTCCGCAACACCTTCCAAGCGCGTCAAAACAGTGCCGTGAAGATGGGCTTCCCTTCTTCAAAACCTACTCAGTTCTTGGACTATCCACCATAGGGTTCCTCGCTCTCCGACACATGCTTTATCGGTATCCGCCGTGGTCCCGGGTTAAGCACTGGCCGCGTGGATAGCCGCTCCTTTTCACGAAGCGCCTCTACGATTCGATCGAGGTCATTTCCGTATTTTGCCGCATGCTCTTGTCGAATACGGCGTACTTCTTCAACAATCGGGTCTGGAAACATCGTTTTTACCTCCAAGCTCTTCGGGCGAACACAGCCGCGGACATTCGTAGCCATTCAATCTGATTATACTCGCAATGGCGTCTTTCGTCTCAGCATTGTTCATGTGGCGAAAGTTCCATGTCAGCAAGTACTCAGCGCCTTGCGACGCAGCAATGCCGATATGCAGCGCATCTTCCTCGCTTCCCGCCGGTACCGTTCCTTTTGAAATCAGGAGCCGGGCAATCAAATTTGCCTCATCTGTGATGGAAAGGCTGGGAATATCCGAAACCCAGGACAAACGCCTCGCGGCAGCCAGAGCGTCTCCGTCTGAAATTTCCTCCTCCACAAGCGTCGAGATGCGCAACTCGAATCTTCGTCGTTGATTCTCCCACCAGTCCCGCGTTATCGCCTGCCGTGCGGCAACTACCAAATCCCGACTCGGCCTTGCCGCGAGGTAGCTGATGACTGATGTCTCGACGTAGACCGTGGGCTTCATCTCTTTGAACTCGCTCCGCATTTTCCAGCCGCAACTATTGCCTCTATTAAAGCACTCGGGCCGGGTACTGTCAACAGCAATCGGACTGCGCGCAACTGCGTTGCGCGGGACGGGGGCTGAAAGCCCCCACTCCATTCTTCCGTATGGATATGGAAAGGCCCGCGATCACTGTGTGACCGCGGGCCTATTGTGGAGAAGCTAAACTCTGGGTTATTTCGCGTAGGCGATGCGGTAGATCACGCCGGCCTGTTCGCCGGAGACGAAGAGGGCGCCGTCGTTGGTCACGATCACGTCGACCGGACGGTCCCAGGCTTCTTCGCGCTGGACCCAGCCGGTGGCGAAGTCTTCGTATTTCTTCACATTGCCGTCTTTATCGAGGGTCACGGTCTTGATGGCGTAGCCGATCTTGATGGTGCGGTCGGTGGAGCCTTTGAGGGCGATGAAGAGACGGTTCTTGTACGCCTTTGGAAACTGGTCGCCGGTGTAGAAATTGAGGCCGAGGGGCGTAACGTGGGCGCCGAGCTTCTGGACGGGCTTCACGTAGTCGTCGGGATTCTTGCCCTTGCCATTTTCCGGATCGGGCACGTCGCCGCCGTGGATGTAGGGGTTGCCGAAGTGCTGGCCGGGCTGGGTGACGCGATTGAGTTCGCAGTCGGGCCGGTCATCGCCGAGTTTGTCGCGGCCGTTGTCGGTGAAGTAGAGCGTGCCGTTTTCCGGGCTCCACGCGAGGCCCACGGAATTGCGCACGCCCATGACGTAGGGCTGGATGTCGGAGCCGTCGAGGTTCATGGAGGTGATGGTGCCCAGGCGCGGGTCGTTGAAATCGACGGTGGGATCGCAGTGGTCGCAGGGCGCGCCGATACCGAAGTACATGCGTCCGTCCGGGCCGATGGAGAGATCCTTGGAACCGTGGGCCGCTTCAGCGGGCAGGGCGTCCGTCACGACCACGGGCGCGGGAATCGACGCGAGGTTGGCCTCTATGTTGTCATAGCGGAGGATGCGATTGACCTCGCCAACATAGAGTGATCCGTTGTGAAAGAGCACGCCGTTCGGACTCTCCAACCCGTCGGTGATGGTGTGGGTCTGGTCCACCTTCTTGTCGCCATCGGTATCAACCAGCGCGTAGACCGTCTTCTGGCCGCGGGTGCCGACGAAGAGGGTACCATTATCGCCCTGTGCCATGAAGCGCGCACCGGGCACGGTGTCGGCGTAGACGCTGATGGTGAAGCCCTCCGGCAGCTTGATCTTGTCCAGCGGGAGGTCTGCGGCAAAGGCGGCGCCGGCCGTGACGAAGGCGGCGGCGGTGAGGGAAAGCAGGGCGGTGGCGGATTTCATTCGATAAAGACTCCATTGGGTAGGTAAAGGTTCGATTCCCCGTTCGGCCCACCATGCTACGGGATCCGGGTGGCGCGGCTCAAGCAATTGCATGGTTGTGGCAATTAGCAGCTTGGAATCGCGCTCTCGCGGAGGGCCCGCTGGCGAGTGGCTGTTGTGACTGAAAGCTTCGAATTTTTATCCTTGCGCTTGGGACTCTTGTGATATAGTCGTCTAAGTCGACACCCGACGCACGGCATGGCCTGTAAGACCTGCTCGGCTCGACTGCACAGGACTGCCTTGCGCGCTTTTTCAGGAGGGCTTATGAAGCAATTGTTAATTTTCGGGTGCATTGTCTTAGTTCTTGCGGACGCGGCCTCCTCCGCTTGGAGGAGAATCAGCTACCGGGAAATCTCGCCTTCAAAGAGTCCCGGAATTACTGTATTCGCTGAAAATGATGGCAATACGTCTACCGTAGTTTGGGAAGCGACCTGGCGCTTTTCGCCAGATCAAGCCAACATCGTGGTGTGGAATGAAATCGCCGAAGATGCTGGCTGGCTGCAGACCAGACGCTGGAAGAAAAGCGAAGAAGTCTACATGTTCACGACTGATCCCGTAAAAAGAGTCGTCTGCTCCTGCACACCGCAGCGAAGTATCGTGGATCAGAGGAAGCAACCGACGACCAGCCTGGTCTCACGAAAAACGGTCGCATCGTATTCCAAGCCTGTCGCTGACGGCCTCAAGGCGACCAAACCCGGACCTGCGGGAGTGCTACAGGGCCCTGAACACAAGAACTGTACGAGTGTTGAAGTAACAGAAATGGTTGCAACCCTGACGAAGAGTGGATCCGTCAATCGAGAGTTGGCGGATGAGCTAAGAAAGTTGGCGGATCAGTAGCATGCCCATCGGGAAGTGACCGATTTTTCCAAGGCCCGCGGGATGAGAGAATCCTTTTACTTGTACTGCTCTCGGATGACTCCATGAACCTGCTCCCCTTCGTGGAACTCAAGCTCCCCCTTCCGCTGCTCCTCGGATCAGCGATCGAGTTCTCTTCGGTGCCATTCTGGCATCGGAAGCGACTCATTCTCGTCCGCGATAGAATCCCAAACATCTTCGACAAGTAACAGTCTGTCGGCGAGTCCGATTTTCCCAATTTCGCTTTTCAGTTGATCGATGGTCATGCGATGGGACCTCGAGACCAAGTGCTTGGCCCTTCTATGCAATTAAAGCATTCGCCTGGCGGCATGTCAATAGGCCTCGGCTTGCAGCATCGTGACTTACAGGACGGATTCGACGGATAGGACCGATTGAGGTATCCGTCCTATCGGTCCCATCCGTCGTATCGGTTATACCAGCGCAAATCAGAAAAGAAAAGTCCCCTTCCCGCCCCGATCAAAAAAATCACCCGCGCCTCATTTCGAAGCGCGGGTGATCGCAGTTCACTATATCCGGCAATCGCTTATTTCGCGGCGGCGGCTTCCAGCGCGCCATAGCCCCTGGCCCAGACGTCTTCGCGGGTGATCTTGCCCGCGTCGAGTTGTTTCAGGATTTCGCGCTGCTTCTGATAGTCCTTGTTCTCCTGGCCCGCCTTGCTCTGAAGCATGCGCCAGGCCTTGCGGCGTTCGACGTTGAAGAGGACCATCTGACGGGACAACTTCATGGGGATGATCTTGCCGTTGGCCCCTTCCACCTTGACGAAGGCGCCGAAATCGGGCACGAAGGCGCGGTGATTCGGATCCAGGTAGCGGCGGTTGATGACGTCCGTCTGATCCATGCACAGTATCAAGTTATCCAGCAATACCATGCCCTGGATTTCCTCTTCCGACGCCTTTTTGATGTGCTGGCGGAAGCGGGCTTCCGTCGCGGCCCAGTGGGCCACGGTATAGTTGTACTTTTCCTTGGTGGCGGTGTAGGTCGCCTCCATCCAGTCCCGCTCCTGGTTGCGGTTGCCCTTTACACTCAGGGCCTCGCCATAGGTCTCGCCCAGGGCCGGATTGAAGGTGAATTCGGGCAGGCCGCGGGAATCGCGGACCATCTTCGCCTGCTGCGTGGCCATGTCGTCCGCCACGCCGTGTTCCGGCTGGCAGGTGGTGTAGGCCAGGAAGAAGGCCGTGCCGCGGTAGGTGAGGCCGTCCAGCAGGCACTTGTAGAACTTGGGCTCGTCCGCCATGGACACCTGGGCGATGTAGGGCGAACCGTGGCCGCTGGTGAAGGACTCGGCGATGTTCTTCATTTCGATCAGCTTGCCCTGAGAGGCCTTGCCAAACTGATTCATGTCGAAGCCGCCGGTCATGGGAGACGCGTCCGAGTTCTGGCCGCCGGTGTTGGAATACACCTGGGTGTCCAGCATCAGGCACTTCACGTTGGGCCGGTTCTGCACGATAACCTTGGACACGTTCTGGTAGCCGATGTCGCCCATGCCGCCATCGCCGCCGACGCACCAGACCTTGGGCAGTTCGGCGATTTCCTGATCGGTCATCAGCGTATCGGTGAAGTGGGTGTAGTTGAAGTAGTCCTGCTCCGTCATCACCGCGCCGCCCAGCAGGTGGTCGGCCATGCGCTCGGGCGTGATGGAGAAGCGCGCGTTTTCAATCATGAAGCTCTCGCCCATGAGCCAACTGATCGTGGCGCCGTCCTGGAAGAGGGAATTCATCCAGGGATAGGGGTGGGGATTGTTCGGCGGGGTAGAGCCGTACACGGTATTGCATCCCGTGTGCGCGCCCATGGCCATGACGGACATGCCGTTGGACAGGCGGCCGTCGAGGGCCTGAAGGCTGTCGTGGTTGAAGGCGGTCTGGCGGAGCGTGGCCACCATGGCCTCGATCACTTCCGCATCGCTGATGGGACCATGGGCCTCCAGGCGCGCGAGGGTATCTTCGTCGGTTTCGCCGCCCAGCCCCAGAATAATGTGGGCCACGGAGCGCTTCATGATGGCGTGGGACTGGGGCGCGTCCTTCGCCCAGGCCTGAAGCTGGGCGATACCATTTTTCTCCAGTTCGTCGGCCTTCTTGCGCAGACGGCGAGCCTTGTTGTGATAGAGGGGGCGCATGTAGGCCTCGGTCACGGAAGCCAGCGCGTGGAGCACGGACTTCTCGCCGCAGCCGGCGCAGGCGCCATCGCCGGAAACCAGCGCCTCGTAGTTCTTGCGCACCATGAAATGATTGCGCAGGGCGGCCTGGCGCGACTGCTCGGGCGTTTCCGCATCGTACAGGCCGAGGTACTTGTTGGGCGTCTCGGGCAGGAGGTCGAAGAAATTCTGTGCCGAGGTGATACCGGAATTCACTTCTTCATTGTCCGGCACCATCACCAGCGCGTTATGGTCGCCGCACTCGGTGACGCACTCGCCGCAACCCTTGCAAAGATCGGAAACGAAGATGGAGAACATGCCGCCGGCGCCGGTCTCTTTCTTCTCGCGGCTGGCGAACACGGCGTTTACCTTGGAATAGGCCACCGGCACCTTGCTCAGCACCGCGTGCAGTTCCGTCCGGGTCTGGCCCGTGGCGTAGCCCTGCAGGTCTACCTCGTCCATCACCAGTTCCACATAGGAAGGCGGGCTGTCGCTCTTGGCGTTTTCCAGCATTTTCGCGCGGACGGCCGAATCCAGCGCGGGCAGGGCGGCCAGCAGCTTCTCGCGGCCCTCCTTGTCGCTGATGTAGTGATTGATGGCCGTGCTCAGAATCGTGGAGAGATCCTGGGCCGTGTTGGGCAGGGCGGTATCCGGACAGGCCGCGATGCACTCCATGCACTGGGTGCAGTTCTCGGGAATCCACCGGGGCGTCTCGCGGCGCGCGCCATACTTGGACGCGGTCGCACCGGTGCCGGCCGCCATGATGCCGACCGAAGAGAGGGGCGATGCGGGCTGGTCATAGCCCAGACCGGCGCGGAACTCATCGTCAAAGGTTTTCAGCTTGTACATGGGCACGCGCTCGGGCTGTGCCGCGGGCGTCTCGCATCCGCAGCGTGTGCCGCAACCGCCGATGGCTTCCAGCGCCACACCGCGCATGCTGGAGGCGTCGATAGCGGCGATCTCGCCGTATTCCACGCGCTGAAGGCGTTCACCGCCCTGGATCATTACCTGCATGTTGGATTGTACGACGGCTTCGCCGAAGCGACCGAACTTCTTGTTGTACTGGGCCAGCACCAGTTCGCGGAACAGTTCTTCCGAAATGCCGAACTGGGAAAGGAGCGGGGAAACCTTGAAGAAAGCGCCCAGGAAGGCGTTGCCCTGCATGCGCAGTTGAAGATCGTGACGGTCCGTCGCCTCCTTGGCGATCTGAAAGCCCGGCAGGATGAAGACGTTAATTTTCTTGTCCACGATCTGCTGGCGATACTTCTTGGGGATGCGGGTCCACGCCTTCTCGGGCGTCTCATCCGATTCCCACACGAGGGTGCCGCCTTCGGCGATGCCTTCTATGGGGTTGATGTGGGTGAAGGCCCGCGGGTCGCAGCAGAGCACCACGCTCACGTGGCGCAGATCGCAATTCACGCGCACGCGCTCGGGGGCCGCCACCAGGAAGTACGAAGTGGGCGAACCCTTCTTCTCGGAGCCGTACTTCGGGTTTGCGCTGATATGAATCACTTCGCCGGGCTGGCCCAGCTCATCTTTCACGCCATCGCGGTCGGCCACATGGGTACCAATCTCGCCGATAATCTCGGCCAGGTTCTTGCCCGTGGTGATCATGCCCCAACCGCCGATGGAGTGGAGACGCACGGCGATGGACTTCTCGGGGAGAAGCGAAGGCGTTTCCGCCGAGCGAACATTGTAGGGGTGTTCGATGCCCAGCGTGAAGAAGGACTCGCCATCGGCCAGGGACTTGCCATCCTGACGCTTGATCTCGCCCTGGGTGTACTCATACGCGCCGATGATGTCTTCGGGTCGGAAATCGCGCGACCCGAGGCCATAGATGCCGCAGGCAATGTGGGGCATCTCCTCAATCGCGGGGATACCGGCATAGGCCAGTCCGTCGTAGTTCTGGCGGGCCTTGCTGAGGGCGGTGCGCAGGTCGCGCGCGATGGGATTGTCGCTCGCCAGGGGCTCGTCGGTGCGCTCCAGCACGATTATCTGCTTCTTGCCCTTGACCGCGTTTACCAGGGCGGCCTCGGGGAAGGGACGGATCACGTTGAGATGGATCGAGCCCACCTTCGCGCCGCGCGTGGCCCGGAGATGGTCGCAGGCGGCTTCAATGTTCTCCGCCGCAGAACCCATGGAGATGTACACGGTGTCCGCATCTTCCGTCTTGTACTCGGAGATCAGCCCGTAGTGGCGGCCGGTGAGCTCGCCAAATTCCTTGTAAGCCTTCTCCAGGAAGCCCAGGATCGGCTCAATGAAATTGTTCCGGCGCGCGGCCACGCCGTTCATGTAGTGTTCCTGGTTCTGCACGGGCCCGATCATGGCCGGGTGCTTCAGGTCGATCACTTTGGGCACGCGCAGGCGCTTCGGCCCGAAGAGTACCCGCTGGGCCTCGGTGGGGCAGTCAATCATGTCATCGGGTGAGCCGAGGAATTCGCGGATCAGGTCCGACTCGTGCTTCAGGAAGGTCCGCTCCAGATGGGAGGTCAGGAAGCCGTCCTGGATGTTGATGCCGGGTGTCAGCGACAGTTCGGTCACCTTGCGGATGATCAGGGCCTGGTCCGCGGCCTGCTGCGCGTCCTTGCCGAAGAGCATGATCCAGCCCACGTCGAGGGCGGCGTAGATGTCGTCGTGACCGCAGTGGACGTTGAGGGCGTGCTTGGTGAGCGCGCGGGCGGCCACTTCGATTACCATGGTGGAAAGCTTGCCGGGCGCATGGTAGTACTGCTCGATGGCGTATACGATGCCCTGGCCGCTGGTGAAGTTCACCGTGCGGCGACCGGTTACCGAATAGGCGATGGCGCCGCCCTGGGCCGCGTGTTCGCCTTCGCACTCGATGGCGATCTTCTGCCGGCCAAACACGTTCAGCTTGCCCTCGGCGTAGGACTGCTGATAGAGCTCGCCCATTTCCGTGGAGGCCGTAATCGGGTAGAAGATACCGCCATCGGTCACGCGGGTCTCGGTATGGTACGAAACAAGCTGATTCCCGTTGGTGGTGATACGCATGCCCGGATACTTGGGTTTCGACATGGACTGGTGCCTTTCCTTCATTGCCCGTTCCGATTGCTCGAAATCGCGCGCCGCGGGTAATCGTAACCGCGGGCGTATATGGGGGCCGCCTGCAAAAAATACAGGCGGGTTCCTGGTGGATATCTGGATCCGCAATCCGGGACTCACAGCCCTTGCACTCGAAGGTATCCGGATTGCAGCGGGGTATTCTACTGTATGTTCATGGTTTAATGCCAACCACTTGTGGCGTACCGCCCCGCGGTGTTCTGTTCCAGAACAGGCCGGAGGGCCGAAGGGAGGAATCGCCGGAGCGTGCTATACGTAACGATTTGCCAACGCGCTCCATTCCCGTTGGTTTGCCTCCGGGCCGGGCCACTTTCGAGTTGATTCAACCGCGCCTCGACCATTAAACTCTTGACAGCGCGGGTGGGCTCGTGTTCCCCGATGTGGCGTACGCGTGGCAGCCCCACTCGCCCCACTTGGAGAGAAGTCCGTGAACATGCCATTGCTTCGCCTAATCCTTGCCACCCTTGGACTTGCGTCCCTCGCGGCCAACCTGAGCGGGTGCCCGCCTACCCCCGAGACCACCCCGCCCTCGGCCGCCTTCACGGCGACCCCGACTTCGGGCGCCGCGCCCCTGACCGTGGGCTTCACGGATCAGTCCACCGATGGCACCAGTCCCATTACCACCTGGGCGTGGTCCTTCGGTGATGGGAACATCAGCACGGAAGAGAACCCCACCTACGCCTACGAGACCGACGGGACGTATACCGTCTCCCTGACCGTAACCTCGGAGGATGGGTCGGACACGGAAACCAAGACGAACTTCATCACCGTGGGGACCGGGACCCCCAGCGCGCCCACGGCGGACTTTTCGGCAACCCCGACTTCCGGCCCCGCGCCACTCACGGTTCAGTTCACCGATGATTCGGTCGATGGCAGCAGCCCGGTCGAGGCCTGGACCTGGGATTTCGGCGACGGCGAGACGAGCACCGAGGAGAACCCTTCGCACGTCTACGAGAATGCCGGAACCTACAACGTCTCGCTGACGGTGACCTCCGATGACGGAAGTGACGAAGAGATTCGGGCCAATGTGATCACCGTGACCTCCGGTTCGGGCACGGCCCCGACGGCGGCCTTCAGTGCGGACGTGGTGACAGGCAACGCGCCGCTCACGGTCCAGTTCACGGATGAATCGACCGAAGGCACCAGCCCCATCACGACCTGGCGCTGGGATTTCGGTGACGGCGGCACCAGCGAAGGGGAGAACCCCTCCCACATCTACAGCGCGGCGGGCAGTTACACCGTGAGCTTGACGGTCACCACGCTGGATGGATTGGACACGGAAACTAAGACGGACTTCATCACGGTCGCGGAAGAAACCGCCATGGAGCCCGACACCTCCACCTTCGAGGTAACCCTTGCCGCGGCGGTGCTCCGCGTGCCCGAGGCCGAGCTGGAGAACGTCATCCTCCAGTGGAACCCGGAGGAACACGCCTATCTGCTGGACAAGACCGAGACCGACCGGCTGGGGCTGAACATTGCCCTGGGCGAACCGCTCATCCTGGACGGGATCGATGTGGGCCGCATATCCGTGCTTGATGTAACCGGCGACGAGATCTATCTCGAAGTTGAAGAAATGCCCCTCAACGAGATCTTCACCGACGGTGAAATTTCGTGGGACTATGGGGTTCAGTTCACGGCGGAGACCGTCAAGAGCATCGAGATCCCCGGCGTGGGCGAGTTCCCCGTGAAGGCGGACACGCCGATCAACATCAACTTCGAGCAGGGCGACTATAAATACGAACTCGCGGTGGTGCTGAAGAAGACGGCCGCCGATTTCGAGTTTACGGTGACCAAGGGCATCGGCGCGGGCGTGAAGGCGCGGTTCACCGCCAAGGGCCAGTTCGAGCAATTCCGCAACAAGAACCAGATTCTGTTCGAGAGCGGCCAGCTCACCAATTTCGGTCATGAACTCAAGGGTCTGCGCGGCAATACGGACCTCAAGCTCGTCATGGCGGGATCCGGCACCGACGCCCTCGACTTCAAGCTGCCCATTCCTATTCTCAAGATCCCTTTTGCTATCGCCTATATCCCCGCCACGCTGAGCGTCGGCGCCCAGTTTGTGGCCAACGCGGTGGTGCCCCTTGACGGCAGCGCCCAGGTCGGAACGGTCTTCAAGTACGACAGCGACCTCGGGTTCTCCTTCAACGGCACCGAAGTAACGGCCGGCGGGCGCGCGGGCAACACCACCTTCGGCGATGCCATCCACCAGACCGGCGCCTCCAGCGCCATCTCCGCCAACTTCGGCATCGGTTTCCCCCGCGTGACGCTGAGCATCGCGGGCGGCACCCTCGTGCCCTGGGCCCAGGTCGCGTTTCTCGTCGGCGGCGCCTACACCCCCGGCATCAACCCCTGTCAGTCGGCGGACGCCCTCTTCCAGGGCGCCGCGGGTTATAACTTTGGCATCCTCGGCTTCGAGCTGGCCTCGGGCAGCAAGAAGCTCTTCGAGCACAAGAAGGAGTTGCTCCGTGCCGGCATCTGCACGAAGTCGGCCCTGGACGACGACGCGGCCGACTGGCTCACCAGCGATGGCCTCATTGAACTCGACGCCCCCATCCTCGTAGGGGCCGAATAAAACAAGATCGGCCGCGCTTTTGCCTGTATAATCGGCGGCCAGAATGAACGTTGTTACGGACAGCGGAGGTCTCGCGCCTCCGCTGTTTTTTGTTCATACTCGGCCCACGCTTTTGCAGCGTACGAACAGGGAGATGGTCATGACCAAAAATCGATTGGAAGCCTTCAGCGACGGCGTGATCGCCATCATCATCACGATCATGGTGCTGGAACTGAAAGTGCCTCACGGTACGGATCTCGCCGCGCTGGCGCCCCTGCTCCCCGTGTTCCTGAGCTATATTCTCAGCTTCGTCTACGTCGGCATTTACTGGAACAACCACCATCACCTGCTCCACGCCACGGAAAAGGTCAACGGTCGAATCCTGTGGGTCAATCTCCACCTCCTCTTCTGGCTCTCTCTGATCCCCTTCGTGACCGGGTGGATGGGCGAAAATCACTTCGCCACCCTGCCCGTCGCCCTCTATGGCGTGGTCCTTTTCATGGCCTCCGTGGCCTACGTGATGCTCCAGTGCGCACTCGTCAGCGGACAGGGCCACGAATCCCGCCTGGCGGGCGCACTCGGGCGCGATCGCAAGGGGAAAGCCTCCCTGCTGCTCTACGCCGCCGCCATCGGCCTCGCCTTCGTCAGTCCCTGGATCGCCGGAAGCCTCTACGTGATCGTGGCGCTGATGTGGTTCATCCCCGATAGCCGAGTCGAGAAAGCGCTGGGTTGAAGGCGACGGGACCGTCCTGCACGCAAGGGCACCCGCAAAGCCAAGGTCACCGCGAGTCGCGCAGCCCCTGCGGAAGAGCGGCAACGATCAGGCGTGCGGGACCGTCCCGAATTTCACTAACTTACAGGCATGATCTGGTGCAGTTGGAGTTTATTCCGGGTGCCACCCTCAAACACAATCACGTAGCGAAGGAGTTTGATAACACTTCAGACGAATGGGGTCGAGTCGCCGACTTCTCGCCACGGCTTGATACTGCAACAAAAATGCGAATGGCTGGGAGCGTCGAAGACGCTCCCAGCCGTGCACGATCACGTTGCAGGTTCGGGAGCCCGTTGCAAGGCTGTGATCACGTCAGACGACCAGAATACACACGCCAACCCATCAATATCGAGAATCAAGTGTTTCCAGCCAGGAGGCGTATCCAAATCGGAGTCCAAAGGCCGCGATGGATCTTGCGTAAAGCGTGATTCGGGCGATCACCTGAAGCTCCGATTCGGTATCCATATCACCAACGCGTTCATCCCCCACCCACGCCGCCATAGCTTCACAGAAGCCAGCACAATAGCCCGCGAGTTCGAGCGTCAGTCGGCAAAACTGGCGAATGTACAGTTCGTACTCTTCGTCCAGATCGTCCAGCAATATGTAGTTATCCCGAAACGAACGATACAGGTCGTCTTCATGCGCATCGAATTCCGATAGTGGCAGTACCGTCAACCTACCCAGTGGATCACTCTCCAAGCGATAGTTGCGTATCCGAATATACTGGCGGCGAAGATCGGACGGCCACCGCCCGGCAACGGATACTGAGTCAAGTCGATCGTGGAATAAGAGGCGCTCGATTTCGATGGTTGATGCGAACAGGCCCAAGTGATCGGATGCCCGGTCCGGTTGAAAGACGAGCACGTGAGAAATGGCGAGAAGGAGGTTCGAGAAGGTCCACGGCCTCAGGTCAGTTTCGTATTCGAGGTCATTGTCATACTCCCCGGCCAGGGGAAAGCGCTGCTCCATGTCGGACAAGATCGCAACGCGACGGGCGACGTCTTCGCATTTTTCCCACATATCGGTCACCGACAATCCAAGAGAGCATCCTTCGGAAGCGCCCTCGGCCCGGCGTTCGAGTACTGCATTGAAATGTGCCTCACAGCGCGCCTCAATTTTCCGGTCAAAGGCTATCTCAAACATCCTGATCTATTTCCCGTTTGAAGTACTCCACCTTCTCCCCACCCGGATGGACAAATACCAGCCGCGCACACACCGGGCACGCTCGCAGGCTGCCTACAAGTCGAGCGCTCTGGGCAATGGCCGTGAGGCTCTCTTCACGAGTCGACGCCTCGCGGATCTTTCGCTCCGATGCAAGAAATCGCCCGTATTTTGCATCGGAGATAACTGCGAAGGAGGTGCGCTCCCTGACCCTTGGCTCGGGAATGAACTGGTGTCCGCAAAGGCATATCATGGGAAACGCTATCCTCCTTGGTAGTATTCAGCAAATTGAAAAAATCAGTAGCCACCGGTAGAACCGGTGGTATGAGGAAGGCTCCTAAAAGGAGCCGCGGTGGATTGAATGTAAAGTCACGTTGGGTTTTAGTCCCGCAGGGACGGCATATCGTAGCCCAGGTCGAAGACGCGCCGTGGTGGGCGCGTCTTCGACCTGGGCTACGATATGCCGCTCCTTCGGAGCTAATACGGCGGAAGTATATACTGTCAACGGCGGTTAGTCTCCCCCATTATCGTCACAAAGATTGACGGTGGAACGGCGGAGCCTGATGAATTCTGGCCCATCCGGCTTGCGGGTACTTTTCTGATGTTTCGGAAGTCTCCTGGGACGTTGACTTGACCCCGGCCAATGGACCAATTCCGGCGTGGTTCGCTGCTGAGTTCGTGGATGCCCAAGACCGCCAGCGCTTAATTTTCTTATTCGCGTTTATTCGCGTTCATTCGCGGTTCAAATCTCACGCCAAGAATCTGGGAGCATTTGCGTAAGATTGCGGTTAGCCTTTGCAATCGAGACAGCGTCGCCTCATTTCCCATAACCCCGGTTAAGTCGATACACAAAAGCCAGCACCTCGGCTACGGCCTTGTAGAGCTCCTCGGGAATGGCCGTGTCCACGTCCAGCTTGGCCAGCAGCCCCACGAGATCCGGGTCTTCTTTGATGTGGATGCCCTCGGCGCGGGCGATCTCCATGATGCGCTCCGCCAGGAGCCCCTGGCCTTTTGCGATCACGCGCGGGGCGGCATCTTCCTCGGCCTTGTAGCGAATGGCGACGGCCTGCTGGCGCTTTTCGGGGGGCGCGGGATCCATCATGCTTCCAGATCCAGCTTCTGATAGGGCGCGAGGAGGGTGATGAGCGCCTCGTCCCGGTTGCCGTCCCACAGGGTCGCGGTGACGGTGGCCCTGGCGAAACCGGCCTCCGCCAGCGCCGCCTCCAGCGCGGGCGCCTCGCTTTCGAGCAGCGCGAGTACCTCGGGGTCTTCCACGCGGAAGTGGCAGCCGCACTGATTGCCCGCGCTCTGCAGAGCCACCCAGAGCGCGCCGAGTTGGGTGGTGTCCAGGTCCAGCACGGTGCGATGCACGGCGGCGCCATTTTCGCGGCCCGTCCCCGACGAATCCTGAAAGGTGTGAATCTGCGCCCGATTGAATCCATGACTTTCGCGGACGGGTAGCTCGATGAATTGATAGGACTGGTCCAGCGCGCGGAGGTTCTGCATCTCCGCGCCCGCGGCCCGCTCGTGAATGCGATGGGCGAGGGCCTTGAAAGGCTCCAGCTCGCCTTCCTCCTTCAGCGACTGGAGCAAGGCTGGATCGGAGAGCAAGCGATCCGCGAGGCTGGCCGCTGAATCTTTAAGCGACGACAGCCCCTTGGTATCACCCCCGGCTTTCAGGGCGGCGGCGAGGCGCGCGGTGGCCGCCTGTTCCGCCCGGCTCCGGAGCACGAGTGCGTGCCACGCGGCGCTGTCCGTCGGAGGCACGAGACCGAGCCACTGGGCAATCGCCTGGACGGTCCCCGGCCCGAGTCCGCTCTGGTTTGCGGCGGACGCCAGAATCTGGCTGAACTGTTCCAAGTCCACGCCGGGCGCGCGCTCGGAGAGCAATACCGTCAGCAGGGGCTGGAGAGACGAGAGTGTCGCCGGTGCATGGCGGGGAATCATCCCGTGAATTCGCGGGGCGAGTTCCAATTTGCCCAGGGATTCAAGGATCGGTGCGAGGACGCGGGCGAGGTTGGGCTGGGTCGTCGCACCCGTCGTCGACCCAGTGGCCGTTTCCGGCGTAATGGTCAGTTGGGCCCCGGCCGCCGTGGTCGAGAGTTGAAAGGTCACACGCTGGCCCGGCATCAGGCCGGTACCGTCATCCAGGGGAATCTGGAGCCGGCCCGCGGCAAGTACGAGCACGTTGTCCTGCAGCCGCACGACGGCGGCATAGGTCTGACCGGGCTGGATCGATTTCGCCACCGGCAGGGCCGCAATGGACTGGAAGAACTGGGGAATCCCGCTCACCATGGCGGTCTCGCCCCCCCATCGCCCCGGGTCCGCATCATGGTCCGGGCTGGGACTGGCGGGCGAGACTGAGCATCAGCCGCACTTCGCCCTTGCCGATGCCGAGCTCCCGCGACACCTCGGCGACGGTCATACCGGCTTCGCTGTATTCGAGCACGCGCTGCTGGAGCGGTGCGGAAAACTGCACTTCTTCCGGGGCCCCGCCGTTCCCCCGCATCGCGGCGGCCATGGCGCGGGTCTGGCCGGGCATCTCCACGGGGGCCAGGGGCGCGTCCTGCCCCATGGGCATATTGAGCAGGGCCCGGAAGGCCTCGCGGGCGGCCTCTCCATTGCCGGAGACTTCAAGATCGGGTTCTTCTTCATCAACGGGTACAGCGGGTCGCGGGGTCGCCGCCGCGGGTCTGGGCGCGGGCGCGGTGCGCGGCGCCTCGGCGGATGCGCCATTGCCCCCGGGATTCGAGTTGAAGCCAACCAGGTCTTCGGCTATCCACGAGGAGTACGGTGCTTTGGTCACGCCGGTATCCGCCAACTTGGCTTCTTCCGCCTGCGTCAATGCTTTGGGCGCCGGCGCGGGGCGGGGCGGCATGGGGTTTTCCGGTCGGGGTGTCGGTCTGGGTGTCGCCGCGGGCATATCCCGCACGTCCGGCGTGGCCGAGCGCACCAGGATCGACGACGGCTGCCTTGGGGTGACGGTGGCGCGCGGAGCGGATTCCGTGGGCCGCGCTTCCAGGGGCTTGGGGGGGATGGGGGCCGGGGCGGGGCGTTCAACCGGGCGCGCGGGCGCGGCAACCACATCCGTTGCCTTGCCGGCGTGGCTGAGCTGGCGGAAGAGTCCGTCAACCTTGATCTGGGCCTCTTCCAGCTCGGCCACGATGCGCTGCTGCTTCTCGTAAAGCTGTTTGTTCTTTTCCATGCTCAGGTTGAGGATGTGCTTCACCTGGCCCATCTTGTGCTCCAACTCCTCGTTGAAGTCTTTGGCGAGCGCTTTCTGCTGGCCGATGATATCGCGCATGGTCTGAAACAGGATGGTCATATCGGTGATGTCGGCGCGGGCCTGCTTCAGGCGTTGCTCCGTCCGGGCCTCATTGCGGCGCAACATGACGCCGAAGAAGAGGGCGGCGGCAAAGCCCACCGCGCTCAGGAAGTACATGGTGCCCTGATGTTGAAGGAGTTCCGTCATTGATTTGCCTGATTACCTGTTCCGTGGCGGGACGATCCGGCCGCCGCTCCGGGCTCGGGCCAGAATTCCGCTAGATCTCTATATCGAGGCGGTGCGCGCTGTCGTCATCCGCCACCACTTCTTTTTCGGCCGCGTTGTAGAAGTGCCGGGTCCGGGTGTCCTCCGGCGCTTCCTGCCCGCCGCCCTGGCGCTTCCGCCGCCCGCTGAAGGGGGTTCTGCGGCGCAATTCACGATCAACCTCGTCGTTCTTCCGCATGGCCTGATGGACCTGGGTCTCCGCGCTGGCCCGTGCATTGGCCATTTCGGCGGCGGCGCGGGCCTGGGCGGCGAGGGAAACCCGGTCGGCGATCTGCTGGATGCGCTCGGCCGCCGTGGCGCGTCCTATCTCGGTCTGTGGATCGATCGGTTGGGGCATGGGAACCTCTGCGGGGGCGCCGTTACCGCTCTTCGTTGACGGCCTTTCGAAGGGCCTTCATGGCGGCGCTGTGAATCTGGCAGATTCGGGACTCGGAGACATTGAGCACCACGCCGATTTCCTTCAAGGTCAGTTCTTCATAGTAGTATAAGTTTAGCACTTTTTGCTGCTGGTCGGGAAGTTCGAGAATCGCGCGGACCAGGGCGGTCTTGCGCTCTTCCAGTTCGAGGCCCTCCGAGGGGTGGGCCGCGTTGGAACTGCCGACGACTTCGTGCTTGCGCGTATCGGAGTGATCGTCGGAAGGGAGATAGTCGTCCAGCGAGAGGACCTGGGCGGTTTGTAGCTGGGCCAGGGTGTCTTCCACGTGCTCGGGGGTGGTCCCGACTTCGGTGGCGATGGATTCGATGGAGGGCTCTCGGCCTTCCACATGGCGCAGCTTCTCCCGGGCGGCGCCGACCTTGCGCGCCATGGTGCGCAGGGAACGCGGGGCCCAGTCGAGGGAGCGGATCTGATCGATGATCGCGCCGCGTATGCGGATCGAGGCGTAGGTGGAAAATTTGATGTCCTGGGTGTGGTCATACTTTTCCACGGCGTCCATGAGGCCCATGCAGCCCCAGCCCACCAGATCGTCCATTTCCACATTACTGGGCACGTGAATGGCCATACGGCCCGCGATATACTTCACGATACGCATATGATGCAGGATCAGGGCGTCCCGCGCCGTGGCGTCGCCTTTTTCCTTGTAACGCCGCCAGAATTCTTTCTCGTCGGATTCCGTCACCGCAGACTTTCAATACGTTCGCGCGCGCTGACGATTTCGGTGATGCGCAGGCCGAATTTCTCGTCCACCACCACGACGTCGCCGCGAGCGATCAGTTTTCCATTCACCAACAGGTCCACCGGCTCGTCCACCATATGCCCGACTTCGATGATGGAGCCGGGCCCCAGCTTCATAATGTCGCCGATGGGCATTTCCACGTGTCCGAGGCGGGCCGTGGCGATGAGGCCGATGTCGAGGACCATGTCCAGATTGCCATGGGGGATGTAGGGGGCCGGGGCCGGTTCGGGCGCCGCCGCCGCCGCGCCCCCCCCGGCGGCGCCGCCGAATCCGCTGAGGATGTCGTTCATCTCGGCGGGGCTCAACTCCGCCTGTGCGCCCAGCTCCGCGCCGGGTTTGGCCCTGAGCTGGTCCGCGGGCACCATGGCCTCCAGGCTCTGGCTGAGCAGGGCCATGCCGGAGCCCGACAGCCCGGCGTTGTCGGTAAACGTGAAGGGTACGATGGATCCGTCCGGGCCGATCAGCTCGACCAGCGGCCCCGCGCCCTCCACGCCGTCGTCGAGGAGGAGGACTTCTTCGAGTTGCTCCACATTGCGGCCGAAGCGCTCCATGAGGTTGGTCACGCCGCCGCCCAGCGCGGGGTCGGCGATTTCCTGAAGCATGGAGCGCTCGTCGATGGTGAGCGCGTCTCGGGCGACGAACTCCTGCTCCTGGATCATGGCGGCGAAGCGCGCCGCGTCGGCCACGGTAAAGAGGAGGGCGACGGACCCGAGGTTGTTGCGAATCCGGCCCTGCATGATGACGGGGAACTTCGTCAGGCTCTCGACCGCCCTGGGTTCGTCCAGTTCCGCGGGTGCGCCGACGTTGTAGTCGAAGGAGGTGCTCAACATGGCATCGAGCACGTCGAAGGCGCCTTTGAGGAGGCCCGTGGCTACGATGTTGGCTGCGATTGGATTCATGCCGTCTCACTTATTCCTGGTAAAAATTTGTCAACTGCACCGCCGAACTCTCCCGCCGCCGGCCGGGCCGGGCGAGAAACTTGGGTTTGTGTCCGATATCGATTTCCAGCGGGTAGTGGGGCGACGTATCCAATTGAATCACATCGCCCACGCTGAGACTGGCGATATCCTGGATCGACAGGCGGGCGCGCCCGAGGATAGCTTCGACGGGCACCTTGCTTTTCATCAGGGTCTTCTTGATGGCGCGCTGGGTGATGATGGTCATTTCTTCGCTCATGCGCCGGGAGAAATGGGCCTGCTGGGAAATCTGATCGAGGATGGGGTTCAGCACGAGCAGGGGTATGCAGAAATTCATGGTGCCCACGGTCTCGCCGATGTGGACCTCGTAGCCGACCAGGATCACCATTTCACTGCCGGCCACGATCTGGACGATAAGCGGGTCGCTTTCCTGCTGGAGCACGCTGAGGCGAAACTCGATCAACTGCTCCCAGGAACGGCGAAGGCTGTCGAGTAACATCATGACGATTCGCTGGATGATGCGGTTCTCGATCTCGGTGAGTTCGCGCGGTTCCGGCAGGGTCATTCCCTTGCCGCCGAGCACCCGGTCCACGATGGGAAAGACCATGGAGGGACTCATTTCAATGACGGCGGTGCCTTCAAGGGGCGACATGTTGATGATCGACAGGGCGGTGGGCCGCGCGACGGAGAGGATGAATTCGTCGTAGGTCAATTGGTCGATGGAGGTCAGGTCCACGCGCACCACGGTACGTAGAAAGGGCGGGAATAGAATACTGACTTCGCGGGAAAAGGCTTCGAAGAGACTTTGAAGTCCCTTGAGCTGTTCCTTGGATACGCGTTCCGGTCGGCGGAAGTCGTAGGCGGTCAGGTGAACTTCCTGCTGCGCCTCCTCTTCGGCATCGCCAATCTCCCCTTCGGAGACAGCGCCGAGAAGCAGATCGACTTCGTCCTGGCTGAGAATATCGGCCATGCTAACCCTTCATCCCGATTTCAGTTACGCGTGGGTCCAATGTGAGGCGAGTATAGCACAGGGTAGGGGGCTGCGCAACAACACCCGGTGGGATAAGGCATTTATTTTGAGTTAGATACAGCGGGTAGAGCGCCGGTCGCGGGCCATGGCCGGAATTGATTCGAACGTCGCCCGTCAACCCCGGCGTACCCGACCCCGTTCTTTATGCAGAATCGCATCCCTATTTCAGGATTTGGCGCTTGCTTACCCTCGGGCGCCGACGCGGGTCAGGTCCCCCAGACCTGGTCCGCGTTCTTTTTTGCCCATTTATCGGGTTCCCATCCAGGCGTTCAGCAGGCGGCGTGCGCGGATTCCCAGGGCCGAATCCTGAAGGCGGAGTCCATCCAGCCGTCCGGAAACCTTGTCCTCAAATGACGTAAGCGTATCGGTGCTGTCGATCCAGATCCGCCGGAAGGCAAATGGGCCGTCGTCGGCATGGACCGGACCGTAGCGATTGGAAAAGGCGAGTTCAAAGCCCGCGCGCTTCACCGCCGCAACACTTTCGGCATCATAGTCCAGCGCGGAGCCGTAGGGATAGGCGAAGGTCCGGATGGAAAATTCAAGAATGGCCTCCAGATCCGCCTTGCAACCGGCAATCTCCTCCATCTGGCGCTCCGGTGTCAAGGAGGCAAGGCGTGGATGACTCCGGGTATGGCCGCCGATCATCAGGCCGCGTGAAGCAGCCTCCCGCAATTCTTCGGCACTCAACAACCTGCCGCTGTCCGGCTCCTTTTCGCGGGGCAACGTCGCTCCGAGACATCCCGAGACGACAAAAACGGTTGCGGGAAAGCCGTAGTGCTCCAGAATGGGCAGGGCATTGATTAGGTTGTCCCGATAGCCGTCGTCGAAAGTCAGGGCGACGCCCTCCTCGCCGGTGGCGGCCGATTCGAGGGATATCACGTTCTGATTTGCGGCGAGCCAGGCCATCTGAACCGCGAAGGCCTCCGGCGTCACGTTCATTTCGTAGCGCCGGTAGCCGATGCTGTGGTAGGTGAGAATGCGGGTCCGAGACGTCTCTCTGAGAAAGATAGGCCCCAGCGCGCCAATCGTGGACTTCGTCAACTGCTTGATGCGGTTCTTCAAGCGCTGCCCCTTAACCACGAGGCAATTCCTTCGCCGTCAGGAGCCCCCAGCCGTAGCCGAGGGCATAGCTGCAATAGGCGCCGAAGCGCATGAATTGGAAGGCGCCCAGCGCCTTGACCAGGCGCAGTGGAAAGCGGGCGCACCGGTAGGCCAGGGTGGTGCGGGGCTGAAAGGCGGTGTCGTGGAGCTTTTCATGGGTCTCAAAGACGGATGCGCGCTGAAACTTGTAGGCATAGGCGGAACCGAATCCGTTGCGGAAGAAAATTCGCAACAGCTTGCCCCAGCCCGAAGGCAACGGATGATAAATCCGCGCCTGGGGCGCCAGCACAACGCGGTATCCCGCCTCCCGGATGCGAACGCGCAGATCCGGGTCCAGGCCGCGCAACAGATCTTCCCGCTCGCCACCGACCGCGTCGAAAATGCCGCGCGGAATCGCACAGCAGCCGTGGCAGGCCAGATCGCTGTCGGTTACGGTGTTCACGACCGGCGTGTGGAAGCGGGGAAACTGAAGGGCCGCTTTCTTCTGGAAGTCATTGGCGTCTGGAAAAATCACGATGCTTGCCCCCGCCATACCGATTTTCTCGTCATCATCCAGGGTCTGTATGATACGCGCGAATACGTCGTCATCGGCCAGGAGACTGTCGTCGTCAAGAATCATGAGGACCGCGCCCCGGGCCTGGGCCGCGCCCTGATTGATGGCCTTTCCCTGGGGCGAGACCCCCTTGATCACGATGACCTCAAAGTCCGTAAAGGACTGACGCCCCACGCTTTCGAGCAGACGGGGAACACACCCGTCGCGGTGTCCGTCCCAGGAGGGAATAATGACGGAAAGCCGGGGTGTCTTGGGGGGTGAATTGTCCATGGCGGGAGTATACGATATTCAGTTGAAAGTTGATACTTGGCAGGCTTATGGGTCTTATGGGTCTTATGGGTCTTATGGGTCTTATGGGTCTTATGGGTCTTATGGGTCGTATGGGTCTTATGGGTCGTATGGGTCGTATGGGTCGTATGGGTCGTATGGGTCGTATGGGGTTGTGGGAGACCGGGCATTTGCAATCGGCTACCGGCAATCAACTGTCAACTATCAACTATCAACTGTCAACTGTCAACTGTCAACTATCCTGGAGGCCCTGTTCGTGCGCCAGTGTTTTACTTATACCCTGCTGTTTCTGGCGCTGCTCTGGGCGTTTCCAATATTTGCGACGGAGACGATTGAGGGCAAGGTCGTGTCTGTTGCGGATGGGGACACGATCACCGTGCTCCAGGGGAAGGAGCAGATCAAGGTGCGGCTTCATGGCGTGGATGCGCCGGAGAAGGCGCAGGACTTTGGAACGGCTTCGCGCAATTTCACCTCGGACCTGTGCTTTGGCAAAGAGGTTACCGTCGACGTGAAAGACACCGACCGCTACGGCCGCAAGGTGGGTATCGTGACGGTACCCGACGGTCGGGTGCTGAACCAGGAGCTGATCAAGGCGGGGCTGGCGCACTGGTACGAGGCCTATGCCCGGAACGATTCGCTGCTCAAGGGACTTCAGGACGAAGCGAAGTCTGCGAAACGGGGCGTATGGTCGCGCCCGGATACGGTCGCGCCCTGGGACTTTCGCAAGGAGAAACGCGAGCCGTCGGCGGTGGCGCCCAGCAAGCCCTCCCCGGCTCCGCGCACCTCGAAAGTCCCCGCGAAGACCGATAGGAAGGTAAATGAAGTCTTCATCACGGAGACGGGCTCGAAGTATCACCGGGGCTCATGTCGTTCGCTGAAGAAGAGCAAGCGAGCGGTGTCGAAATCGGATGCGCTCTCCCTTGGGCTGGAGCCCTGCGGTATCTGCAACCCCTGAATCGAGGGGCGCGCTACATCCGGAACCGCGAGCTGCCCCGGCGCCGGAAGGTCATGGTGGCGCCTTGATGGGGAACGGGTGGAATGTGCTCGGGTCCCGACTGGCGTTCGGGGGCGGGCTCGTCCAAAGGTCCCTTCACCGCCGCCAGCGGAGCGGGCTCGGGGAACGGCAGGAACTCTTCGGGGATTCGTTCGGGTACGGCGACGCGCCGGCGTCGCGTGGGGAGGGTGCTGGGGTTGAAGGCGTCGTGGGTCGACGCGGGCACGGCGGCGGCGGCTGGCACCAGACAGTAACCGATAATGTCCCCCAGATCGATGAGGAAGGCCAGCGCGAGGAAGAAGAGTTCCTTCCACCCTACCGTTTCGAAGTCAAAGAGCTTCTCGAATACGGCGAAGAGGGGATTCTCCACCGAAACCGATTCGGGCATGGCCACACCCGCCAGAGCGCCCGCGTTTTTCACGGCCACACGAAGCTGGTCCTGCAACTGGAGGACTTCATCAATGGTTTTCGGCTGGCTGCTCGCGAGGAGGGCATCGGCCTGTTCCTGAGCGATCAGGGCCTCCTCGATGCTGGAGACCTCCACGGCTGTTTCCTTTTCGAGAACGGTCAGGCGGTGATCTTCCTGCCTGGCGCGTCGTCCATAGCCCGCAGGGTCTTCGCGAAGGCCTCGAATCTCGGCCTCCAGCTCGCCTTCCTGACGGGCGAGGGCCTTTTCAGTGCCCTGCTTCTGCGACAGGAGCTGGGTACGTACCTCGGCGAGGTAGGTATCGTAGGTGCTCTTCACCTTGGCCGTGGAGTGCCGTAGAAAGAACTCGCGGTCACCTACCCGGTAGAGCACGTCCATGTTGAAGGTGATGGAAATGGAGGCCACAACGGTCATGCCGATGAGCCCGAAGATATTCAGGCGCTTTTGTCCATCGATAATGGCCAGCTTCAGGGCAAAGAGCATGAGTCCGATGGCGACGGAGAGCCCGAGGGCGAATATGGAACAATCCCAGGTGTAACCCCGCCCCAGCGGGATGGTTACCACCGGTTCGGGCATGATGGAATCCTTCAGACTCGCGTAGGTGGTCCACATGGAAACAATGGTGAGGAGCACGACGGCGACGAAAATGGCTAATTTGGATATTCCGCCCATGAAAGCAAGACTCCCTTTGGTATGGAAACTGGTGTTATGGATTCCGATGCGCCCACTCAGGGTAATCCACGGGGAGGGGGAAAGGTTCCAGGGTAGTTGATAGTTGATAGTTGATAGTTGATAGTTGATAGTTGATAGTTGACCGTTGTCAGCGAATGCCCGCTGCACAACAAACTCATAAGACCCATTCGACCCATGATGACGTAGCATATGTTCTGTAAATTGAAAATGCGACCACGCATTCGTTCCAATCTTGGGTAGCTAACCAAGAACA